>JBIKIA010000327.1:0-5650 GCA_044361885.1 Prosthecobacter sp.
CAATCACTTCGTCGAGAGCCTCGCGAAGATGTTCCGTGGCGATCCCAATGGCAAACTCACCGGCATGTTCGCCGCTTGTTTAAACATGGACATGATCGGACGCTTCCAGAAGACCCTCGTGCTCCAGGGCGTCGGCTCCAGCTCCTGGTGGGCCAAGGAAATCGAGAAACGCAACGCCCCCATCGGCCTGCCCATCACCACTCAAAACGACGCCCATTTGCCGACCGACAGCACCACCTTTTACCTTCGTGGCATTCCGACGTTGAACGCCTTCACCGGCAGCCACGCCGACTACCACCTGCCGAGCGATACCGCCGAAAAGATCGACTACGAGAACGCCACCAAGATCGCCAAACTCATGGGCCTCATCTCCCGCAGCATCGCCACCGCCGACTCGAATCCCGACTACGTCGCCATGGACGCGCCGAAGAATCAAGGCACGCGCGGCGGCATGAGAGCCTACCTCGGCACCATCCCCGACTACGCGCAGGGAGACACCAAAGGCGTGAAACTCAGCGGCGTCTCCCCCATTGGCCCAGCGGCCAAAGCCGGCGTCAAAGGCGGCGATATCATCATCAAGCTCAGCGGCAAAGATGTGCTCAACATCTATGACTACACCAGCCTCATGGGCGAGCTCAAGATCGGTGCCGAGACCAGCATCACCATCCTCCGTGAAGGCAAGACCATGGAGTTAAAGGTCACGCCCGGTTCGCGGGAGTAATCTCACAAATCATCGGCCTACACTCCTCATACTCAGTCGAAAGGCCGGGCAGGTTCGTAGCGTAGGTTTGGCGTCCCCCCAAACCTCACCATGCTGCCCCGTTACGTCTTTGCCTCCCTCACCGGCCTTTGCCTCGCCTCCACCTCTGCTCTCGCGCAGGACGGGGAAAAGCTGACCTATGAGGACCACATCAAGCCGTTGCTGGAGAACAAATGCTTCTCCTGCCACAACCCGGACAAGAAAAAGGGTGACCTCGACCTCACCAGCTTTGGCGCGCTGATGACCGGCGGCGGTGGCGGTGCCATCGTTGATGCAGGCAATGCAGACGGCAGCCGCCTGTGGAGCACCTGCGCAAAGAAAGAAGAACCTTTCATGCCGCCGGAAGGCGCAGGGCTGAACGCCAAGGAACTCGAATTGCTCGCCAAATGGGTCACTGGCGGCCTTCTCGAAACGAAGTCCAGCGTCGCTAAAAAATCCAGCAAACCGAAGGTGGACATGGCCGTCACCGTCACCAGCGGCAAGCCCACCGGACCGATTGCGAAACCTGAACACGTCCTGCTGGAGCCCGTTATCGTCACCCCGCGCACCACGGCCGTCACCGCCATGGCCGCGAGCCCCTGGACATCACTCGCTGCCATCGCCGCACCGAAGCAGATCCTCCTCTATGATACCGACACGCGTCAGCTCGCGGGCATTTTGCCATACGCCGAGGGCTACGCCCGCACGCTCCAGTTCAGCCGCAACGGTAGCCTGCTCGTCATGGGCGGAGGTCGCGGTGGGAAGCTCGGGCACGCCGTCGTTTGGGATGTGAAGACCGGGAAACGCATGATCGAAGTCGGTAAGGAGTTCGACCAGGTCATGGCTGCCGACATCAGCCCCGATCACAAGATGGTCGCCATTGGCTGCACGAACAAAAAAGTGAAGTGCTACGACAGCTCCACGGGTGAGGAATTATACACCATCAGCAAGCATACCGAATGGATCCTCGGCACCAAATTCAGCCCGGATGGCGTCCTGCTCGCCACCGCTGACCGCAACGGCAACGTCATGGTCTGGGAAGCGGCCACGGGCGGTGAATTCTACATCCTCGGCCAGCACAAAGGCCCAACCAACGACCTCGCTTGGCGTGCCGACTCCAACATCCTCGCCTCCTGCTCGAAGGACGGCACCATCGCTGTCTGGGAGATGAACGAAGGCAAGAAAGTCAAAGATTGGGCAGCCCATGGTGGCGGCGTCCAGTCCGTGTCCTTCACGCCGGATGGCCTCATCGTTTCCTGTGGTGACGACGGCCTCGTCCGCCTCTGGGACGTGAATGGCACCAAAAAAGCCGAGTTCCCCAGCCAGGGCGACATCGTCGCCAAAGTCGTCGCCCTTCACGACGGCAAGACCTGCATCAGCTCCAACTGGCGTGGCGAGATCAAGGTGCTCACGCTCCAGGAAAAGATGACTGAACTCGGCCAGCTCAGCAGCAACCCACCGCTCATTGCCCAGCGCATCGTCGAGGCCGAAAAACGCGCCACCGAGCTCGTCGCCAAGCAGCCAAGCCTTCAGGAAGCCATCAAAAAAGCCGAAGCGGATGTGAAGACACGCGAAGAACGCCTCGCCGCCACACGCGCCGAACTCGCCGAGCAGGAGCGCCGCACGAAAGCCTACCCCGGCGAGATCGCCGCTGCTGAAAAAGCCCTCGCCGCAGCCAAGGCCGCTATCGCAAAAGCCACCACGGACAAAACCGCCCGCGTCGCCACCATCAAAGCCCACGCCGACAAGTCCACCCAGCTCGCCGCCCAGCAGAAGGAGCAGGGCGCTGCCGTTGCGGAGGCTGCAAAAGTGCCCGCCGCTGACAAAGCCGCAGCCGATGCCAACACCGCCCTCGAAGCCGCCAAGAAAGAACTAGCCGCCAAAGCTGGCGATGCCGCTTTGACCGCAAAAGTGAAGGACCTCGAAGGCAAGCTCACCGCCGCCAAAGCTGAGCTGCAGAAGCTCGCTCCGATCAAAGCCAAAGCTGATCAACTCACCGCCGCTGTCGAGAAAGCCAAAGCCGCCCTCGGAGCCGCGCCAGCACCTGTGGCCGACCTTGATAAACTCATCGCCGACACCACCGCCAAGCTGAAACCCCTGACCGACGAGATCGCCGCGAAAAAGGCCGAGCTGCCGAAGCTGCCTGCCCTCGTGAAAGCCGGTCCTGAACGTGTCAAAGCTGCGGAAGCCGCACTGACTCAGGACAAAGCCGTACTCGCCGCCGCCCAGTTCGCCGCCAAGTCCTCCAGCGATGAGATCGCCGTTCTCCAGAAGCTGCCCACCGTTTTGAAGGCTGCTCAGTTCAATGTCGGCGTGCTCACTGAGAAAGAAAACCTCGCCAAGCTCGAAGGCGGCTTCAACGACTACACCGCTGCCAAGAAAGAGAACGAGGAAGCCAAAGTTGCCAACGCCGCGAAGATCGAAGCCTCGAACAAAGCCATCGCCGAGGCCATGAATCTCCTGCCGCAGAACGAAGCCACGCTTGCCAAGCTAAAGGCCGAACTCACCGGCATTGAGGAAGCCATCAAACCTTCCCGCAACGCCGACCTCTCCGCCGCTGCCAAGGTCGACGAGACCAAAAAATCCCTCACCGCCCGCGAAGCCGAAGTCGCCGCTCTCGCGAAGGTTCGTGACGACGGCACCGCCGCTGCCAAGAAGTCCTCCGAAGACATCGGCAAAGCCATCGACGGCTTGAAAAAGAAGCTCTCCGAAGTCGCCGCCAAGCTCAAAAACCCCGAAGAGCAGGTGAAGAGCAAGCAAGCCGACTTTACCGTCCGTGAAGGCAAACTCGCCGCTGCCAAGAAGATCGTCGCTGACCTCACCCCAGCCCTGCCCGTCCAGGGAAAGGCCGTCAAAGATGCCGAAGCTGCCCTCGCCAAAGCCGCCGCCGACCTCACCGCCGCCGAGAAGGCTCTCAATGAAAGTCAGCGCAGCCACGCCGAAGTCACCAAAGCCAAAGAGAAGGCCGCTGATAAAGTCGCTGCCGACAAAGCCATCGCCGATGCCGCCGCGAAGATTGTTGCCGTTCAGGCAGATCGCGATGCCCGCCGCACCGCTCGCACTGAAGCTGAAAAAGCTCTCAACGCCGCGCGCCCCGTGCTCGCCAAAACTAAGAACGACCTCAGCAACGCCACCAACACCGCCAAGCAGCTCGAAGTCGCTCTCGCCAAATCCAAGGCCGAGCTCGACGCCGCCAACAAACTCGCCGCCCCTCTTCGTGGTCAGCACGATAGCCTGAGCAAGGAGATCGCCGCCCAGGACAAAGCCCGCGCCGACAAAAACGCCGTCCCAGCCGCCCTTGCCGCCGACTTCGCCGCTAAATCGAAGCCAGTGAGCGACCAGATCGCCCAGATCAAAGCCGCCCTGCCTCCGCTTGAAAAAGCCTTTGCCGATGCCCGCGCCAAGCTGGAAGGCGAAATCAAGATCGTCGATGCCAAGAAAGCCGAAGTCGCCAAGGCAACCGAAGCACTCGAAGGCACCAAAGCCAAAAAAGCCAGTGCCGAAGCCACCATCGCCGCCGCCACAAAGGACAACCCCGTCCGTGACAAAAACCTCGCCGAGATCAACGCCGAGCTGACCAAGCTCCAACCCCAGCTCGACCCGCTCCGTGCCAAGGTGAAGCAGCTCGAGACTCAGTATCTCACCATGCTGCCAAAGTAAGTCTCGGTCGAAAATCAGACTTCAATGCATTTAGGGGAGCGGTGAAAACCGCTCCCTTAATTTTTATTTCTTCACTCTCGCGTTTTCAGCGGCGTGCTATTCTCGCAGGCGAATCTCCGCACCCCATGAAACTGCTCTCACGCTCCGGGCTCACGTCAGCCCTTTGCCTCGCGACACTCCTGCCGCTCGTCTCCATCACTGCGGCACCGACGAAGAAATCTTCGCCTCAACCCAAGCCGGAACCGGCCCTCGAAGCTGAGTTCTCTATAAACCCGCCGGAGCTTTCCCCGGCCAGCACCATCGAGGTCGTTTTCCCGACACCGATGATCGATAAGGCCCGAGTCGGCAGTGCGGAGCCTGATTCACCGCTCACCATGACGCCTGCGCTCAAAGGCGAGTTCCAGTGGGTCAGCACGCGCAGCGGTCAGTTCAAACTCAGCGAGGCTCCGAAGTTCAACGCGAGCTACGACTTCGCGCTGCGCAAAGGTTTGACCGACCTCGCTGGCAAGCCGCTATCGACCGATCAACTCGCCTCCGTGAACAGCGCGCAGTTCCGCGTGATCGATCAATCACCGAAGTGGTTCGACAGCAGCGACTCTGACCGCACGCCGAAGTTCGTCTTCGAGTTCAATGACAACGTCGATGCCACGAAGGCCGCATCGAGCATCGTCTTCACCTCGGAAAAGCCGCCGCTCAAGGTGCCTGCGAAGGTCCGCCTCGCCACGGGCAAGGACTTCGGACGCAATCCATCGCCGCAGCCCACCTGGGCGGAAGAGATCGCGAAGGTGAAGCCGACACTCACGCAGGATGCCACGCGCATGAGCGCCCTCGTCGTCGAGCCCGAGCAGCCGCTGCCGGTCGCCACGAATTGGAAGCTCAGCATCGCCACTACGCTCACGAATGCCTCGGGGCACGACACGCTCGCACAGGGCGATGACATCGCGCTCGGTGAGGTGCGTCCTTTCAATGTCACCAGCATCAGCGCGCACACACCTTTTGATCAGAGCTACTTCATCGACATCGACTTCAACAAGTCGTTCTACCCGAATCGTGATGAGGAATGGAAAGACGAAGAGTTGAAGGCCATCGCGGATAAGATCGCGCCGCTCATCACCATCGAGCCGAACGTCGCGGTGAAGGCCACACTCACGCGTCGCACCTTGCGCCTCGAAGGTTCATTTGAGTTGAGCAAGCCCTACCGCATCGTCGTCGATCCGCGTATCACTTCGGGCGATGCGCTCGCGCTGGAAA
>JBIKIA010000329.1:0-5614 GCA_044361885.1 Prosthecobacter sp.
CGTCCCGCTGAGGTGTAGCTCATCTCGCGCCAATCCCAGCCGGAAACCCTGTCGGGTGGCCTCGCAATGACCTCAATACCAACCCTTCAGGCTGGATTCGAGCATCTAAAAAGGCTGGCTAGCCGGCGATAACGGCAGCACGGGCATTCTCTTCAGCCCCTGTTTTCTCCAGGTAGTAGTCGTAGCCGCCCGAATACGGCGTTACCACGCCGTTGTTTATGTGCAGGACTTTCGTGGCGATGCTGCGGATGAAATGCACGTCATGGGAGATGAAGACGAGGGTGCCTTCGAACTTCTGGAGCGCGAGAATGAGGCCCTCGATGGCCCAGATGTCGAGATGCGTCGTGGGCTCGTCCATGAGGAGGAGGTTCGGCGGATCGACGAGGAACTTCACGAGGTTCAGGCGGCTCTTTTCACCACCGCTGAGGATCTTGCACTTCTTGTACACGTCCTCACGCTTGAAGAGGAAGCTGCCGAGGATGCTGCGGGCGTCGTCTTCACGCAGCTCGGGGGCGCAGCGTTTGAGCTCTTCGAGGATGGTGCATTCGGGCTCCAGCGTGTCGCTGCGGTGCTGGGAGAAGTAGCCCATCTTCACATTCGTGCCGAATTTGCGGTCGCCCTTTTGGAAAGGTACGACTCCTGCCATGATCTTGATGAGCGTGGATTTGCCGGAGCCGTTCGGGCCGACCAGCACGGTGCGCTCGCCCTTTTCCACTTCGAGATCGAGGCCGGTATAGACCTTCTTTTCGCCATAGGCCTGATGGATGTCTGTAAGCGCGATGACGCGCTGGCCGCTGCGTTGCGGTTGGGGGAAATTGAAGCGGAAGGCCTTCCGCAGCGGGCGCGGCTTGTCCAGCTTGTCCATTTTTTCGAGCTGACGCTCGCGGCTCTGGGCCTGCGCAGACTTAGAAGCGACGGAGCGGAAGCGGTCGATGAATTCCTGAATGTGCTCGATCTCCTTCTGCTGGTTCTTCCAGGACTGATAGGCGCGCTCGTAGTTCTCTTCCTTCTGCTTCAGGTAGTCGCTGTAGTTGCCCTGATACTGGAGCAGTTTGCTTTCATCGATCTCATAGACAGTCTCGATGAGTTCATCCATGAAGTCGCGGTCATGGGAGATGAGCAGGATGGCACCGGGGTAGTTCTTCAGGTAATTGCGGAACCAGAGCAGGGAAAGGAGGTCGAGGTGGTTCGTCGGCTCATCGAGCAGGAGCAAATCCGGCTCGATGACGAGCAGCCGGGCCAGATGGGCACGCATGACCCAGCCGCCAGAGTACTCGCGGGCGGGTTTGTTGAAGTCCTCTTCTTTAAAGCCGAAGCCTTTGAGGATCTTTTTGCACTTGGCCTCGGCCTGCGGGTCGTTCAGAGCGTCGTGCTGCGAATGGGCCTGGTTGTATTCGGGCGCGGCGACATCGCCACGCGCTTCATAGTCACGGAGGATGACCTCCAGCCGCTCCATTTCACCCGCGCGGCCGGTGGCCACGTCGAGGATCGTCTCCTCGCCCACGGGTTCGCTTTCCTGGGGGAGGAAGCCGAGAGTCGTCCACTCATCGCGGATGACCTCGCCAGAGTCCGGCTCGTCCGTTTTCAGGATGAGCGAGAAGAGGGTGGACTTGCCAGCGCCATTCGGGCCGACGAGCGCCACGCGCTCGGCATAGTTCACGGTCATGCTAGCCCCGGTGAAAAGAGGGCGTGCATTGAAGGACTTGGAGACTTCGCGGAGGGTGAGCATGGGGGCGGTGCGTGTAGCACGAACCGGGCGGATTGCAGCCGGTTTCTTTTACTCAGGCGAGTTCTCAAAGACGGGCCTCTTCCAGATCGGGACGCGAGTTTTCACCTCGGCGAGATACCAGCGGCAAAGGTCAAAGGCCGCTGCGCTGTGTTTCGTGCGCACTCGAATGAGGATGGAAGGCTGCTCGGCAGCCACAAACCCGAGCCTGTGCTGGATGAAAACCTCGTGCGGGCCGTGGTCGCGGGTGCCGTGCTCGATGAGCTCGGCGAGCATCCTTTCCGCCATGGGCAGGTAGGCGCTATAGTCGATGCCGGTGATCGGGCGGCCATCCTCCATGCCCCGGACGGTGCCGAGGAAGCGCACTTCCGCCCCCTCTCCCGGAGCAAAAGCGGGTGTCGCATCCGGGATGGGATCGTGGGAGAGGAGGAAATGGAGGGTCATGTGGGGCACCCCCTCACTTCGTGCTGAAGAACGGATGCTTCGGGTCGCCTTTGCTGAGCAGGTAGGCGAGCAGGTCGAGGATGTCGTCCTCCTTCAGCATGTTCACAAGGCCGGGGGGCATCATGCTGATCTTGCTGGGGTTGATGCTCTCGATGTCGGCGCGTTTGAGACTCTGGATGGCGTTCGGGTCGAGCATGTTGACGTTCACCATCAGGGTGTCTTCCTTCAGATTCATGATGCGGCCCACGACGAGACCGCCGTCCTTCATCTTGAAGTCCATGCTGCCATATTGATCGCTGATCTCCTTGCTCGGCTCGATGATGGATTCGAGCAGGTCTTTGGGACCAAATTTGCCGCTCACGGAGGTCAAATCAGGTCCGACGGCTCCGCCTTCGAAGTTGAAGCGATGGCAGGCGAAGCAGCCGATGGCTCCGAAGCTGTTGCGTCCATTTTCAAAGTTGCGCCCGCCTTCGAGGCCGACGTTCAGCACGCTTTCGAGATCCTTCACGGTCCACTGCTTCACAAAGGCAAGGGGCTTCGCGGCGAAGGTCGGCGTCCTCGATTGAGGCGGAGCGTTGAGGATCGGCTGAAGCGCGGCTTTTTCGGCATCGCTGAGACCGGCGAGGCTGTCGCGTTTGATGTCGTCGATGAACATGCCGAAGCTGGCGCCGCCGGTGTAGGTGGCGGCGCGTGTGAACCATTTGAAGAACTCCTCGCGCAGCGCCGGTGTCCAGCCTACTTTGGCGAGGCGCAGGCTTTTCGCGTAGCCGATCTGCTCTTCCTGAGTCGGCGCGCTGTTCACCAGCGGCACGGCTTTGGCGATGACAGATTCATCGCCGAGATAGACGAGCATTTCACAGAGATCCTGACTGAGGCCGACATCCTTGTGCGGGAAGAGCGGGGCGAAGCGCTCGATCGTGCTCTTCTTCTGCTCGGGCGTTGGTTCGCCGAGGCGGAGGAAAGCGAGGGTGTAGTTTCTCAGCAACGTCGTCTGACCGAGGAGATCGAGGTCGCCGAGCATGATCTTATCAAGAGCGGCGATCACCGCAGGCTGATCGGCGGCGGAACCGTGACGGATGAGCGCCATGAGTGCGGTCAAAGCGGCGCGCGGTTTGGTTTCAGCGAGTGCCTTGTCCTTCCACTCAGCCACAGGCTGATGCTCGATGGCGATGCGCGCGGCATTGCGGATGAGGCGATCAGCATTGGCGAGATGTGGCCAGGCGGCCTTCACGGCATTCGGGTGCTTGATGCCATGATAGGCTTCGAGGCTCCGGCGCAGCATGTGCTGGCTCCGGTCCCCGCCTTCGAGCTTGAAAGGCTTCGGCTCGATGGACTCGCTGCCCGCATAGGTTACGCGATACAGCGCCGACTGCGTCTTGCGCCCCCCGATGCTCACATACATCGCCCCGTCGTTCGGATTGATGACGAGATCAGTAAAAGGCATCGGCTGTGCACTCATGAACTCCTCAAAGTCGGCGGTGTAGCCCGCGCCATCGGGGCGGAGATGCACGGCGTACATTTTGCCGTAGCTCCAGTCGCAGATGAAGTAGGCCTCTTGATACTTCGCGGGGAACTTCGCCCCATAGCCGAATTGAGTACCTGTGGGCGATCCTGGGCCGATGTCCTTCACGGGCGGCACGCTGTCCTCCCAGCGCACGGGCCATTTGCCGCTGCCATTGCGCCAGCCAAACTCACTGCCGCTGAGCACCTGGCAGACGCGCGTGGGGCGATACCACGGCAGGCTCATGTCCCACTCCATGTCCGCATCGAAGGTGAAGAGATCGCCCTCACGGTTGAAGGCCGCGCCATACTCATTGCGGAAGCCAGTGGTGATGAGTTCCCAATCCTTGCCATCGAGGCTGACCTTGGCCACCCAGCCACGAGGAGCCAGCGCATCCTTCATGAAGCCACGCCCATAGATGCGCGGCAGCAGCAGATCCTCCTGCCACACGGCAGGCACGCGGTTCTTCGTGAAATCCGTGAGCGGTGTCTGATTGCCCACGATGACATAGATGCTCTCACCATCGGGGCCGGGCACGACGTAGTGCGGCCCATGCTCGCCCGCCCGCTCCGTGTAGCCACGGATGAGATCGACCTTGTCAAAAGTGTCGTCGCCGTTCGTGTCGCTTACTTTGTACAAACCGCGCCCCTGGAACTCGTCGCCATTCACCTGGAGGTAGATGCTGCCTTTCACAAAAGCCATACCCTGAGCTGCACCGATGGGCAGGTCGATCTTCTGGATCTTCGTGTCCGCAGCACCGGCTCCGATCGCCGGCGGTGTGATGCGATACAGCGCCCCGTATTGATCTGAAGCAATGAGGCGGCCTTTGTCATCGAGACACATGCTCACCCACGAGCCCTGCTCGCCCTTCGGCACGGTGTAGAGCAACTCGACTTTGAAGTCCTTGGCGATCTTGATGCGCTCCACGGGCGTGGCAGCTTCATCAGCAAAAAGAGGCGCGGCGGCGAGCAACGCGAAAGGGAGGAAACGACGGATCATGGTAAGGAAAGGGCGGTCTAAACGGAGGGGATCTTGGGCGGGTCGAAGAAGCTCAGGCCTTCGGGTAAAGCCGAGTCGCATCCACGGCGGCCAGCTCGATCAGGTAGCTGGCGAACTTCTGCGTCAGGCGCTCGAAATAAAGCGCGCCCTTCTCCGCCGTGGCGTGCTGGGGATCACCGGAGCCGGTGTCGTTCGTGGCCTGCGTCCACGGACGTTGTGCCCAGGCCCATTTCTCGCGCATGGCTTGCAGAGCAGGCAGGTTGTCTTTGCCCTCGCCCCATTCATTTTTCGGCAAAACGAGGCCGGGGTGCAGGTGCTGTATGAGGCTGGTCTCGCGCTCGTCAGCGTGGTCGCCCACGATGGTGAAAATGTCCTTCCCTGCGTCGATGTGGAACCAGTTCACCAGACTCAGGTGGATCTTCGGATGCTTCGCCTGAAGCTCACGCAGCATCTGGCGGAAGTCATTGCCGCCGTGGCCGTTGAAAACGACGAACTTCGGCACGCCCACGCCTTCGAGACACGCGATGATGTCCTCCAGCACGGCCATCTGGGTGCTGGGGTTCATATTGATGCAGAAAGGGATGTCGAGCTGGCCCGTCTGCACGCCAAAGGGCAGGTTTGGCAGGATGGCGACCTTCGCCCCGGCCTCCCACGCGATGCGCCCGGCCTCCGCCGTCATGGCCTCGTTTTGCAAACTGTCCGTCGCGTAGGGCAGGTGCCAGTTGTGCGCCTCCGTCGCCCCCCATGGCAGCACGGCCACCTCGTAGCGCGTGGCTTGCACATGCTTCCAATTCGTTTCGGCGATCATCCAGGGGCGGGGTTGACTCATGAGGGCGAATACAGCACGCAATACACATTTTTGCCAAGCATCTTCATGGATGTCGCTCGTAACAAAAGGAGTAACGGAGCGCCGCAAAAAGGGTTAATAAGATGGGGTGACTTCA
>JBIKIA010000331.1:0-5579 GCA_044361885.1 Prosthecobacter sp.
GCCCCAGATCCAGGCGGGGGTGTAGCGCGTGCTCTTGGTCTGGATGAAATGCTCCTCCATCATCAGATGCAGTTTACCAACTGGCTCCATCGTATCGATCGGAATACAGCCAATGAAGACGAGGCCCACGCCATGCTCCTTGAGCAAACGGAGCTTTGCGCCGGAGGCAGCAGTCACCTTCAACTGTGCGCTGGTGTTCTCGATGAGCACGTTCGTGCAAATCCCTGACGCAGGAGCGAGCAGCGTCACCGGCATGCGCACCTTTTGGCCCGGCCACCACTCGCAAACCGTGATCTCCACGAGCTTCTGCCGGATCGACGCATCTTTGGGATTCGGATGCCAGTCCTCGATCACCTTTGTTTCCAGCGTGGAGACATCGCGGATCTCCTTCAGATCAAATTTGCCGATGATGATGTCCGCCCGAGCAACCAAGGCTGACAGGAGAACGAAGAAGATGCTGAAGGTCAGTTTCATCTGCTATCAACGGAGCCGCCGGACGATTTGAGCCAAAAAAGACCGGCCTCGCGGACCTAAGTCTCGCGAGGCCGGTGCAAATACCGTCTTGAGCGGCGCTTTATTTGGCGAGAGCGCCAGCGACGTTGCCGACGAGATCCTTGCCAGGAGTCAGCGTCTTCGCGCCGGGCTTCCAGTTGGCTGGGCAGGCTTCGCTTGTGTTCGCGAGCAGATGCACATTGGCTTCCATCTTGCGGACGAGTTCGCTGGCATTGCGACCCACGTTGTAAAAATTCACCTCGGAGGTCACGAGCTTGCCCTCGGGGTTGATGATGAAGGTGCCGCGCAGAGCGAGACCGCTGCCGTTGTCATACACGCCAAAGAGGCGGCTCACGGTGCCGGTCGGGTCGGCGGCCAGAGTGTATTTCACGTTCTTCATCAGACCTTCCGTATTGCGCCAGACCATGTGGGCAAACTTCGTGTCGGTGGAGACAGCGATGACGTGAGCGCCGAGAGCGGCGAGCTGCTCCTGCTGGTCAGCGAGGTCGGCCAGTTCAGTCGGGCAGACGAAAGTAAAGTCGGCTGGATAGAAGACGAGGATGGTCCACTTGCCAGCCTTCTTGAGGTCGGCGAGAGACACGTTGCAGAAGTCTCCCTGTGTCGGCTCGTAGGTTTCCATCGTGAAGTCGGGAACGATACCGCCGACGGAGACGGTGAGATTAGCTGATTCCATGTAAGTGCGTTTGTTTTGGGGGTTGAACAGGCGCTGTCAAGAACGCCACGAACTCGACTGTTGACGCCCAAAAGTTCCCCGGTCAAACGCAAAGGCGACGAGGGTCACTTGCTCCTGAAAACTTCGCTCTGCACCACGGCATGAATGAGATCACGAAGCCCGTGGCCTTTGGCCTTCGATTGAGCCACCAGCTTTTCGATCTCGCTGCGATCAGAGAAGCCCATCGGGCGGCCCGAGGCAAAGATGAGCAACTTTTCCGCGATGCAGTGGGCCACGCGGTCCTGGCCGGCGAGGAGAAGCTTTTGAAACTCGGCCATGTTGGCAAACTTGCTGCCAGTAGTGAGTTCACCAGCTGCATCCACGGGAGGTCCGAGGCGGTAGCGCACTTTCCGACCTTCCACGGCGAGCTTGACCGGCTCTCCTTTGTCGATGCTGCGGAAGCGTTCACGCCAGCCGCCGATGACGTCGTAGCTTTCCAGGGCGAAGCCTGGCGGGTCGATCACCCGATGGCAGCCGTTGCAGCTTTCCATGTTGCGGTGCTTGTCTAGCAGTTCACGGAGCGTGTTGGCACCGCGGATGTCAGGCTCGACACCAGGAACGCCCGGCGGAGGTGGCGGAGGCTCCTGGCCGAGGATGCGATCCATGACAAAGACCCCACGCACGACGGGCGAGGTATTAGTGCCGTTGGCGCTCACTTTCAAAACGCTCGCCTGGGTCAATACCCCACCACGGTGGCTGTCCGGGGCCAGTTTGATTTTTTGCAGTTCCACGCCACTGACATCTGGCAGCC
This sequence comes from Prosthecobacter sp., assembly GCA_044361885.1. GTDB lineage: Bacteria > Verrucomicrobiota > Verrucomicrobiia > Verrucomicrobiales > Verrucomicrobiaceae > Prosthecobacter. The sequence goes on from JBIKIA010000331.1 coordinate 1,977, forward strand.
CGTAGTGCCTAGCTAGGCGCTTGTTCAGCATGGCAAAGTCACTTTGGACGATGTTGGAGACGCTGAGGTTGCTTTCGATGAGTTCGGTGATGAAGCCCCGTGTCTCACGCAGCATCGAGTCGAGCAGCAGCTCGTCATATTCGGGGTAGAGCTGCTTGTCGGGCGTAGTGAACTCGATCTCGCGCAGGTTCAGCCAGCCATCGGTGAAATCAGCGACGAAGCGCTCGAGCGTCGCCGACTTGAGCAGGCGTTCGGTTTGCGCGCGCAGCACCTCGGGCTGCGTGAGCTTCGCGGCGAGCAGTTCGGCATCCGGCGTGCTGCGCGTGAGGAAGAAACTGAGGCGTGTGGCGAGCTGAAGCTCGTTGAGCTTGCCAGCAGGCTCTTTGAGAAAAAGAAACTCAGGAGAGCAAAGCACCGCGATGGCGGCGGTGCGCATGGCGGCAAGGAAATCACTGCTCTCGGCGAACTCGGCATCGAAGAGCTTCAAGTAAGGCTCGATGTCCGAGGCGGTGGCTGGACGGCGGAATGCAGCGGTGATGAAGGCGGGCAGCAGCTTGCGCGAATCACCCGTCGGATCGGCGCTGTCGGCCGTGTACTTGTGTTTGAAGTCCGGGCTCCTGGCCCTCCACGCCTGCGAGTTTGGCAGTCCGTGCGGGAGCTGGCGCAGCTTCGCCCCGCCGAGAAGCATCGTCTGCCCGCGTGGGGGCCAATCAGAGACGATGGGACCTTCGAGTGTTACTTCCTGAAATGCCATGCCTTCGCCAGGATAGTTCGCGGGGCCGTCTTTGATCGGCGAATGGCCATCCGCTCCGTTCAGTCCCTGCGGGCTGATCCAGATGCCTTTGTTTGCATCGAGATGCAGCGTGACTTCGACCGTGCCAGGTTTGCCGACAGGCAGCTCGTGGAAGCTGTGCGTTACGTTGTCCGCGTTGCGGAAATTAAAGCTGCCCGTGATGAGGGCGAAGACGACGGGTTCCTCGATCTGGTAGCCGTAGCCCGTGACGCGCAACTTGTAGGTGCCTGCTTGTTTGGCCCGCAGATTCGGGATCACGGTGCTAGGGAAGCCACCATTGTTGAAGACCACGATCGAGCCATCCTCACGTTTCAGCCAGTGCTTACCGAGGTTGTCCTTGTTGCGGTCGCTTTCCAAAGTCGCGCGTTGGAGTGTTGTTTCCGGGCGCATTTCCTCAAACAACGCCGCATTGAGCGCCAGTTCAGCCGCTTCCATGTAACGCAGCATCTGGATGCCGGAGATGGAAAGCGCCTCGCCGATGTTGTCGAAGCCATGTGCACGTCCGTCTTCAGGCAGTGAGTCGATCACATTCACCTTCACGCCGAGCAGGTCGTTGATCGTGTTCTGGTATTCGCGGCGGTTCAGGCGGCGCAGCACCGTGCCCTTCTGCGCGTTGGATTTCGTCACCAGATCACCGCCCAGCGCCGCCATGAAGTCCTGCACGGCATCCGGGGAGGGCTGCTTTTTCTTCGCCGGCGGCATTTCACCCGCAGCCACGCGGTCAAAGACTCGCACCCACTTCTTCAGCGCTCCCGCGTCCGCACCATCGGTGGACAGCGCCGCCAGATCCAGCCCACCCTTCTTCATCTCCGCGTCGTGGCAGTCCATGCAGTTCTGATCCAGGAAAGGCTGGATCGCTGGCAGCGCGGCGAAAACCGATGGAGAGATGAGGAGAAGGAACCAGAGAGGCTTCATGGGCAGCGCTGTAACGCTGGGACAGCGGAGAATCTGACCCAGGAATCCAACGAAGCGTACTTTCCTCCGGCAGATGATCTTAGCGCAGCGGCTCTTTCAGCAGAGCGAGAGCTTCGAGAGCCGAAGCTTCCTCATGCACGATGGCGGCAAGACTGCGGGCGATGGCCGCCGGGTTCTTGTGCTGCCAGACATTGCGACCGATGGCGATGCCGGCCGCGCCTGCATCCATGGCATCTTCCACCATCTTCAGCAGGCTGGCGTCGTCATTCATGGCTGCTCCGCCAAGCACGATCACGGGGGTGAAGCAGGACTCGGTGATGGCTTTGAAGTCGCCGGGCTTCGCATCAATCGGATAAGGCACCTTGACCACATCAGCACCCATTTCAGCAGCAAGACGGGCGGCGAACTTTACCTTTTCCAAAGTGTAGTGCGCGCTCTGGCCGAGGCCGACGGGAAGGGCCTCGATGATCGTCGGAATATCAAGATCAAAGCTCGTGCGGATGAGATCGGCCACTTCCTGAAAATTGATGCGCTCATTGGCACAGCCGGGGTAGAGCATGTTCATCACAGCATTCGCGCCGACCATTTCCGCTTCCTCGACGCCATAGACATTGATGCTGCCCGCGCCTTCGCCTTCGATGCGCGTGTTGTAGGTGTCCGTGCGCAGGCAGATGCCCTTCCCCGCCATGGAGTCGGCGGCCCGCATGGCCACGCCCAGATTGATCACATAGCCGTCCACGTAGGGGCTGACTCGGTCGATCATCTCAAAGGGGTTTTCTAGCCCAGGAACGGGAATAGCACAGGCATGATCGAGGGGGAGGATAACGGTGCGTCCGTTGCGGAAGAAGGATTCGAGATTTTCTTGGCGAGTCATAAAGCGGGTGGATGAATGGCGGGGGATGGGGGCCGGTCAAGCAGCGGTCAGAGAATGAGGCCTCCGCATTCTCCGACATCACCCCTACTTGGCACTCGACGGGTCAGCGTTGAAGCGGCCTCAGGCCCGAGGCTTGAGGTCGCGCTGGATGTCCTGCCGGTCCTCGCGGTTGCGGGCTTTGATCTTGTGGTCGCGCTTGTGGATGCGCTCGACGGTCATCTGGCGCTTTTTCTGGCGCTTCTTGAGCTGGGCGATCTCATCTTCCAGGCGGAGGAAACCCTCCAGCCGCGCGGGGTCGAGTTTATCCTCCGCGATGGCGGCTTGGAGGGCACAACCTGCGTCCTTGCCGTGCTTGCAGTCGTGGTAGCGACATTGCTCAGCGAGATCTTCGATGTCGGTGAATGACTCGCGCAGAGTGGCTTCATCCGTCCACATCTGCACCTCTTTGATGCCGGGATTATCGACGAGGATACCGCCACGCGGCAGGACGATGAGTTCGCGGGCGGTGGTGGTGTGGCGGCCTTTGCCAGTGACTTCGTTCACGTCAGCCACCCACTGCCATTCGTCGCCGAGGATCTCATTGATCATGGCCGACTTGCCGACACCGCTGGAGCCGATGAGGGCGACGGTAACGCCCTTTTTGAGATAGCTGCGGAGGACTTTCAGCCCCTGCCCTTCCAGCACGCTGGTGATGTGGACGGCAGCATCAGGATTCAGCTCACGAATCTCTGAGGCGGCCTTGGCGCATTCGACTTTGGTAAAGAGGTCCGCCTTGTTCAGCACCACCACGGCCTGCGCTCCACTGCGCTGGATGATGGCGAAGTAACGCTCCATCCTTCGCAGGCTGTAGTCGGCTCCGGGTTCGGTGACGACCATGACCACATCGACATTGGCCACGAGCACCTGCTCCTCGCTGCTGGTTCCAGGAGCTTTGCGGGAAAAGCAGGTCTGCCGTGGCAGCCGGGCACGGATCACGGCATCGCCTTCGGTGACATCCAGCGCTACCCAGTCGCCTACGGCG
>JBIKIA010000333.1:0-5528 GCA_044361885.1 Prosthecobacter sp.
AGCGCTGGGATTTGATGCCGAAGACGAATTCGTTGGGATTGAAGCTGGGGTTCGATGCCATGGCAAGGATGTGCCCATTACGAATGTCCATGACCACCATCGCACCTCCGTTGCGGGCGTGCTTTTTCAGGGCGTTCTCTGCATGACGCTGAAGATGATAGTCGAGCGTGGTGACCACGGTGCGTCCTGGAGAGGGACGGCGCAAAACTTCATCCGAGAGCAGATGACCGTCGGCATCGAAAAGAAGATTGATCTCCCCAGGCGTGCCTTTGAGTGCGGCATCGAAGGTGAGCTCCAAGCCCTGGCGCCCTTCCATTTCCTCAAAGAGCGGGTCGCCATCCACGATCGGCCCCTCGGGCAGGCGGCGAGTTTTACCTGTCCAGCCGATCATGTGACTGGCCGTGTCTTCTTTCGGATAGAAGCGGATGTAGGCAGGCTGAAGCAGCAATGAACCCGACTCCAGCAGTGGGTTCAGCTTCTTCTGATCTTCATTGGAAAGCTCCACATTCAGGCCCTCCTCCATGGAGAAGACCAACGGCAGCCATCGGCGGTTTTGATAGTGGGCGATGAGCTTGTCATCCGGCAGACTCCAGGTCTTGCCGAGCAGCTTGTTCGCAGCGGCGATTTTCTCTTTGGCAAAGCTCAAGATGATCTCCGGTGTGGCCTTGCTCATGAAAGGGAAATTCAGAGCGAGGTAATGCACCACGCGGTTTTGTGCCAGGGCGATACCGTTACGATCAACGATAAGACCACGCGGAGCCGGAATGCTCAGGCGCATGGTGCGCGCCTCTTTTTGCGTGCTCAATGTCGCGGCAAGGTCTTTCTTTTTGGACTCGTTGGCCACCTCGCCAGTGCCGATCACGGCCTCGGCTTTGGGCAAATCCTGGGCATGAGCCAAAGCACCTGCCATGAGGATGAAGTAAAGTCTGCGCCAGATTCGATGGGACATGGTCGAAGGATGTGAAAGCGAGCCGCTGATGGGGGGCAGGGTAGCTCTTGGATGATGATGGCGACGCGAATCGGCGTCAAGACGCAGGTCATGGGGTGCTGACGACATCAGGATCATCTACTTTCCGCTACCGCAGCCATGATCTCGGTGCCCAGTCCGGCGATGTCTGCCAAGGCCGAAGCTGGAGAAGGCCGCAGTTTGGGTGACATCAGACTGATGGAACTCGCGTTTGTGGCCAGTGTCCCCATTGCCTCGGTAAAGGCGGTCACGGCCATGCCCTCCTCGTTTCGGTCATAGATCAGGCCATTGAGCAAAGCCACATGCTCGTAGCGGTCCATCCATTCGGCGGCACGATGACGATAGTGCTCGTTCACGAGATTTAGAAGGGTTTCGGTAGCGGGTACCTGAGACTCGCTGAGGACTTGGGCGGCAAGACAACGCGCAACATCTGCCGCCGCCGTGACGAGGCCGGGCTCCACTGCACCTGAATCGAGTTGGCGATGCCGGTGCTCGTAGTGAAAGCCAAGATCGACCTGACACATCTCCGAAACCTGCAAGTGACGATGCACCTCACAAAGCATGGCGATCTCCAACCCCCAGGCAGAAGGAATGCTGAAACCGGCCAGCGTGTCACTGTCAGCGGCAAACTCGCCTGAAAGTGGATAGCGGAAACTCTCCAGATGCTCCAGCAGCGGCTGTGCGCCGAGCACTTCCTGAAATGCCTGGATGAGCGGAAAGATGAGCAGCCTCGTCACCCGGCCATAAAGGCGGTCTGCCACACGGCTGTAGTAGCCTTTGGCAAAGCGGTAGTTCAGCCGGGGATGCGCGATGGGGTAGCAGAGCTTCGCCAGCAAACCGGAGCCGTAATTCAAAATGTCCGTATCATGGCTGATGACGATGCCACGATGCCCAGCAGCCCGCAGGTAGGCGATACCCATCCAGATATTCGCCCCTTTGCCATCGCTGTGCGCACTGGTGACATTTTCATGTACCGCCGAAAGCCGCGGCCCATCATTCCAGAGCAGTGTCAGCGGCTTGTCACCAAGCCATTCACGACACTTTGCACGAGCGGCGATCATCTGCGTCTCGTTCATGCTGTTCATGCTCAGCACGACTTCAGAAATGTAAGGCACCTCGGCCACCTGACGCAGGATGGAGGGGAGCGCCGGACGTGTGACCTCCGTGTAGAGTGCTGGCAGGAGCAGCGCCACAGGGCGTTCACGAGTCATCTCCACCAGTTCGGCTTCACGTGCGTTGCTGTCCGGGGTGGCGAGGTGATGCAGGGTAGGCAGTCGCGCGTGCTGATAAAAATCGGCCATTCGTGATCGGGGGGCTCAGACGGGTCGTGAGGGTGAAGAAAATGTCGCCTAAATTTGTGAGGCAGCATCTTTTGGCATCACCGTGCCCTTGGCGTCAACCTCCGAAGCAGGAATCTCGCTCGTAATCGGATCTTCGGGAGTGTCTGCTGCATCGTATTCGATCTCGATGGTCTGGCGCATGCGGCGGGAAATCCATGGACGTACGAGGCCGTAAGTCAGGTAGCTCACAAACAAGACTGAAGGCATCCACTGCCAGTTCCGCACACTGAAGGCGACGAGGATGATGGAAATCAGCACCCAGGCCGGGGAACGGCGCGTGCGCCAGTTGACGGACTTGAAGCTCGGATACTCCAGGTTGCTCATCATGAGGTAGGACAACATCACCATCAGACCTGCGAGGCCATATTTCCATGGCCCGATCTCCTTCTGCCCCTCATCCAGCCAGATCATGAGCAAAGTGAGTGAGGCGATGACTCCTGCCGCTGCCGGAATGGGGCAGCCCCGGAAGTGCTTGCTGCTTGTCTTATTATCGCTGGCAGCGATGCAATTGAACCGAGCTAGCCGCAGCGCTCCGCAAACAAGGTAGGCGGAGGCGATCAGCCACCCGAGCCCCGAGGGCTTGTCGATGTCCTTCAGTACGATGTCATGTACCAGCAGCGCCGGTGCCACGCCGAAACTCACGATGTCCGCGATGGAGTCCAGTTCTCGCCCGAAGGGCGACTCCTGACCGCCCAATCGAGCGACTCGCCCATCCAGAACATCGAAGAGGCACGCTGCCAAAATGGCGATGATGGCCCAGTAATAGTGCTCCGTGATCTCGCCTTCACGTCCTTTGAATATCTGCAAAATCGCGACAAAGCCCGACAGGATATTTCCTGCCGTCATCATCGTGGGCAGCACAGAGATACGGGGTTCACTTTCGATCATGGGCGCTGAGTGTAGCCGGTGGAGGGCACTTGCCTACCGCAAGATTTCGGAATTGTGACCGAGTTGGGCGAGGCTGAAAATGAAGCCCATGCCACTCACGCAGCATGGGCTTAGCATTCCGGGGGGGTGATCGCCAGATTTAGCGAGCAGGCGGCTGACCTCCAGCATTGCGGCGCGGAGGAGGTGCCATGAAGGCGTTACGGCCGACTTCAGCACCAATCTTGGTATTGCGATGAACGATAACGCTGAGGGTCTGGGCATTGATCATGCGGACCATTTCAGAGGAGAAGGTCTTCTCATACCAGAAGCGGTCGCCATCGCGGACGCGGGAGAATTGATCCACGAGGATGCGGTGGAAGGTCTCACCGACCATGGAGCCCGGACGATCTGCCTCAGCGAGACCACCGATCCAGAGATCGATGTCAGCGGGGCTTTCATAGGCGGCGTCGAGTTCGGCGACGACTTGGCGATTGGGGTTCACGTCCTGGAAGCGAGTCACAGGGCGGAGTTTTAATGCAGCGCGCATGGCGGCAAAGCTTGGCAGGCCGTGATCGCGACCACGCTGGATGTTCAATGAAGCAAGGTCGAGACCGCCAGCGCCGGGAGCACCGAAAAGGAAGTCACGGACATCGTCGATGATCCATTCATCAAGCTCCTGAGCTCGGCCAGTGGCGAGACCACGGAGGATGACATCGACGCCTTCTTCCGTGATGTGCTGAGGCTGGAAGAAGGAGTTCGCGAGCGTCAGATTGCCAGCTTCAATTTCAGCACCCGTGGCATCCAAACGGAGGAGCGTGGGGGAAAGCAGGCTGTGCCCGAGACGATAAGCCGCCGTGGCGAACTCATTGGAGATCGTTGGGTTCACTGCGGCATTGTAGCCAGTGTATGGCTTGATCGCGCCAGGGCCCAGCAACGTGGGGAGGAACTCACGATACGTGATTGCCTGCATTTCAGCACCCACGACGAGGCGGGCGAACTGGTAGATCTCTTCGTCGAGAGCGTCGGTATTGGCGGCACGATAGAGGTCAGCCCAGAAGTTATGCTCACGCAGGAAGAGGGTGTGGATGGCGATGAGGCCGGCCTGCTCATTCACACGAATGTCACCGGCCACGAAGAAGCCAGGAACGGGCGGCAACGCAGCGAGTGCATCCGAATGAGTGGGCAAGAGATCGCCGTGATCGCTGGTGCTGAAGCGCAGGCGTCCGGTGCCATCATTGGCTCGCAGAGCAGCAGCACGTGCGGCATCGGAGCCATAGATATGTGAGCCATCAATCCAGGCGGTGATGGCGCTTTTTTGTTCACGCACGCCTTCCACGGTTTCATAAGCACTGCGATTCAGTCCCATGGTGACGGTGCCAGTGCTGGTAGGATCAAACGAAGGATCACCTGTCGGCACAGCGATGGGGAAAGCCTCGGCTGGATCAGCGGCGGGGGTTTCATCCAAGTCATGATCCAGGAACTGGCCCCACTGCCAGAGGAAATCGCTCGCCCCACGGCGGTTCGGGCGCAGATTTTGCTGCTTCGCCACCGCGTTGCTGATCACACGAGCGCTGGGACGAGTCGCCCCGGCTGGAGCGCTGACGCCATCCGCATACGCATTGGGAGCCAAACGAATGAAAGGTTTGTTCGGCGTTCCCCAGGCTGTGTTGGAGGCGTTGTTGGCGCTGCCGTCCACATTTCGAAATTCAGAAGGCAGGATGAAGGAAGAGGGCAGGCTTGGTGGCAATGGCTGTCCGGCGTTCTGCGGTGGCTGAGGCGGGCGCTGGCCGCCCTGTGGAGGCTGACCTTGGGGAGGCTGACCCTGAGGTGGTTGTTTGCTTGGATCAGGACGTGGAATCGGTGCGGCACCATTGGCAGGTGGGGTGCCCATCGGTGGCTTGGCACCAGCGGGAGGAGGTGGTTGCTGGGCGGAGACTACGCCGGTGATGCCGCTGAGGGCGACAGCTGCTGCCGCTGGGAGCCAGCGGTTCAGGATTGGTTGGTTGTACGTTTTCATCGTATGATGTGGTTTTGGTTTTTGGAACGTGGCGTTGCTGGCACGAACCAGCGTTGTCACACCCACAACAGACTCCCCCTGTGTTAAGGCCGTATGTCGTCAGACCTGGAGATTTGTGAAGAGATGGTAAAAGTTACCAATGCTCACTTTGCGCCTGTTTTCCCAAACCCCTCACCTGTCAGCGTCTTCAAGAACGCGACGAGGGCGGCTTTATCCTCCTTCGTGAGTTGCAGGCCGTTGTAGCGGAGGTGCTTGGCGAGGTTAGGATCAAGGGTTGGGCTGCGTTTCAGGCCGTGGTCGTAGTGATCGATGACTTCCTCCAGAGTCGCGAAGCGGC
>JBIKIA010000334.1:0-5518 GCA_044361885.1 Prosthecobacter sp.
GGGGGCGAAGATCATGTCAGCTCCGGCAGCTTCACACATGGCCATGTCGGCTTCGAGCGTGCGCGGGTAGCGGTCGAAGTCTTCGTTCGGACCAAACTGGAGGGGATTCACGAAGATGCTGGCGGCGACTCGGGCATCTTTGCCAGCAAGCTGACGGGCTTCGCGCACAAGAGTGGCGTGGCCTTCATGCAATGCGCCCATGGTGGGCACGAAGACGACGTGTCCGGCGGTTTTGCGCCAGGCGCGGAGATCGGAAACGGTTTCGATCAGGGTCATGATTTCAAATCGCGGGCTTGGAAGAAGGCGGCGCCTAGGATGAAGAGGCTGGCATTCACGGCGGCGATGACGGTGAAGCTGCGGGCGATCACGGGCCAGGGCACGGTGGTCTTCAGCGCGAGCGCCCAGGTGCTGATGTGCTTGGTGAGCAGGAACTGGTCGTAGTTGTCCATGAATCCGGTCTCGCGCACGATGCGGTCGATCAAAAAGTAGCTCAGCGCACCGATGGTGGCGGCGGCGGGTTTCATGGGCAGGCAGGAAAAGAAGAACGCGATGCTGCTGACGATGGTCATGCTGAAGGAGATGAGCAGCGTGCTGACGAAGAAGCGCTCCAGGCCCTCGCCCCAGGGGTAAAATTCGAGGATCGGTGGATCGAGAACAGCGACGAAGAAGCCACCGCCCCAGCCTTTGAGAATGAGGCCGAGCAGGAAGGAGGTCCAGACGATGAACTGGATGAGCAGGATCGTGTAGCAGGTGCAGCTCAGGTATTTGATGAAGAGTAGGCGCACACGACTGATGGGCCGTACGAGCAGCAGGCGGTAGTGCCCGTCTTCGTTTTCCTTCGCCACGATGTCGCCCGCCACGAGCGCGAGGTAGATGGCTCCGAGCAGCAGGACGGAGAGTCCGATGATGATGAAGGCGAGCGTGAGGGCGGAGTCATACTGCTCGAAGGCCTGTCCCTGCCGCGAGATGAGCCAGGCGAGACGCTTTTCACCATTCAGGAACTCGAAGAGCAGCCAGATGACGAGCTCCAGCGCGAGGAAGGCGATGAAGCCAATGTAGGTTCGGCGGCGGGCGAAGAGTTTGAGCAGTTCGCTCTGCCATTGATGGAAGAAGAGGATCATGCGCCAGTCATTCCGAGGTAAAATTCTTCCAGCGTGGGTTTGTGCGCCTGCCAGGAGTCCACGCGCACACCAGCTTCGACGATCTGGCGGAGGATCTCATGCCCGACGATGTGCGGTGGCAGGTCGATGAGGTTGGTCACAGGATCCATCGTGGCTCCGGCGGTACGGATGAGTTCGCGGGCTTTCGCCATGTCGCGTGTTTGCAGATGAAAAGTGCTCTGCTTCCGCTGCTGGGAGGGGACGATACCTTCGTACATCTTGCGGCCTTGTTTCAGGATCACGCAGCGGTCGCACATCTGCTCGACTTCGGCGAGCAGGTGAGAATTCACGAGGATGGTCATGCCATACTCGGCGCGCAGTTTGAGCACGAGCTCGCGGAACTCGCGGATGCCCTCGGGGTCGAGACCGTCGGTGGGTTCATCGAGCAGGAGGCACTTCGGGCGCGGCAGCAGGGCTTGCGCGAGTGCGAGCCGCTGTCTCATGCCGTGGCTGTAGGTTTTGGTCTTGTGATCCGCGCGTTTGTCGAGGTTCACGAGCTTGAGTACGCGCTTTACCTCCGCCTCATCCCACCAGCCGGAGAGGGAACAGAGCACGCGGAGGTTTTGCCAGCCGGTGAGGTAGTCGTAAAAGTGAGCTGCCTCATAGATCGCGCCGATCTGGCGGAGAGCATCGGCGCGATGCGTCTGCACGGAGTGGCCGGAGATGCGCACCTCGCCGCCATCGGGCCGGACCATGCCGAGGGTGATGCCCAGGATGGTGCTCTTGCCAGCGCCGTTGTGGCCGAGCAGGCCGAGGATCTCGCCCTGGCGGACCTCGAAGCTCACGTCATCGAGCGCGAGGCGGTCATTGCGCCAGCGTTTGGTGAGATGGGAGACTTCGATGAGGGCCATGTGGGGCTGACAGTGCCGTGCGAGTACCTTCCCGCAAGACTTGGGCATAAAAAAGGCGCGCCGGGTGAGAGCGCGCCTTTTTCGAAAGTAGGAGAGAATTATTTCTTCCGGCGGGTCACGCGGACGCCCATCTTGCCGGCGACTGGGTTCGGGGACTGCTCGCCGTGCATCCAGTAGCTGGCTCCAGGTTCGTCGGTGTTGACCGAGGCGTTGCGATCCAAAAGGCCTGGAGGATCGTTGCTGTTGTCTGAGGTCAGAGCCCCGAGGAGGCCGTCAGACTCGATGGTCTTGGGCTGGGCGGGGGTGTCCGAGGCTGGCGGCGGATTGTCCACCTGCACGCGGCGGTAGGACACGCCCATCTTACCGGCAATGGGGGAGGCGTTGTTGGAGGCGTATTTGCGGCCGTCGTTTTCACCCGTGGAACAGCTGACGAGTGCGGCGGTGGCGAGGAGGAGAAGGATGGATTTGATCATGGTGAATGCTGGCAGGTGGGATGGACGGGTGGGAGATGCGGCTCAGGGGAGGATAGCGTTCGGGGAATCGACGAAGAAGTCTTTCAGTTCGTCCTCCGTGCTGTTGGTGCGGATACCTTCGAGGCGGCGGCGGCTGCCGCGGTCAGTGCGGGGGCTGTTGGCGGTGCGCTCGATGAGGTCGGTGATGACCGGGGCAGCCACGACGGCGCTGGCGGCCAGGAGGGTGAGGGAGATGATGTTCGATGAGCTGCGGCTCATGCCACGGCCAAACAAGATGCCCAGAGCGCAGCCAGCGGCGGCAGGGGCGATGATGTTGGCGTAAGTTTCGTAGCGACTTTCGGCGGTGGTTTCAGGAGGCATGACGAGGAAACGATAGCAGATCCGCACATTCTCCAAAGTGGAATTTGCCCCTGTGCACGAAAGCTTCCATGATCAGAAGTAATGACCCCCGAGACGAACTCCCGATATGCACTCATCCTCGCTGGCGGCAGCGGCCAACGATTCTGGCCCATCAGCCGCGATGCGCTGCCGAAGCAGCTGCTCAAGCTTTTTGGCGACAAGACCCTGCTGGAGATGACCGTCGAGCGTCTCGAAGGGCTCGTGCCGAAGGAGAACATCCTCATTTTGACCAACAAGCAGCAGGAGGCCGGTGTGCGGGCGCTGCTGCCCTACCTGCCAAAGGAAAATATCGTGGCCGAACCCGAGAAGCGCGACACGGCCCCAGCCATCGCTCTGGCTGTCGGCTGGGTGGTGGCGCGTGATCCCAATGCCACGATGATGGTGCTGCCAGCGGATCATTTGATCCAAAACAGGGCCGAGTTTCAGCGCGTGCTCACTACCGCGATGCAGGCTGCCGAGGCGGGGAATGCGCTGGTCACTGTGGGCATCAAGCCGACCTGGCCCTGCCCGAGCTATGGCTACGTGGAGCGCGGCCGCCGCGCCTCGCTGCCGGGTGTGGAGGGCAATGGCATCTATGAGGTGGTGCGCTTCCGTGAGAAGCCGAACCCGGATCTCGCCGAGCACTTCATCAGCCAGGGCACCTTCACCTGGAATGCCGGCATGTTCATCTGGACGATCCCCGCCATTTTCAGCGAGCTGAGCCGCCACTGCCCGGCGCTGGCGGACTTTGTTTCCGAACTGCGTGGGTCGAAGGACTTTACCGCCACGGTGAGCAAGCAGTTCTCCAAGCTGCCGAAGCTGAGCATCGATTACGCGCTGATGGAGCGAGCCTCCCGCGTGCTGAATGTGGAGGCGACCTTTGACTGGGATGACGTGGGGAACTGGACCAGCGTGGGCCGTTACCTGAAAAACGACGACGACGGCAATCAATACAACTGCGTGCTCTCCCAGATCGGCGCGGCGAACAATCTTGTCTTCACGCAGACTGGCCAGCATGTGGCGCTGCTCGGAGTGCAGGATCTCATCGTCGTCTCTGCCGGAGATGCCCTGCTCATCACCAGCCGTGCTCACGCGGAGAACATCAAGAAACTCGCCGATCAACTGCCGAAGGAACTGAAGTGAACGGCAGGCCCAATTCATGCCCCGCATCCTCGCCATCGACCACGGCACTGTGCGCATCGGACTCGCGCTGAGCGACGAGATGGAGCTCGTGGCCAGCCCTTTTAAAACGATCGACTCCCGACCGGGAGCCGAGCACGAGATCGTCCAGATCGTGAAGCAGAAGCAGATCGGGAAAGTCGTCATCGGCATGCCTTTTCACATGAATGGTCAGAAGGGCGATGCCGCCGGACGCGTGGAGAAATTCGCCAGCCTGCTGGGCAAGGCCCTGGATCACGAGGTGCCCATCGAGTTCGTCGATGAGCGGCTCTCCTCCGTCGAAGCCGAAGCCTCCCTTTCTCGCGCAGGCATCACGGGCAAGCACGAGCGGAATCAGCTCGTCGATCAACTCGCCGCCGTGGTCATTTTGCAGGAATACCTCAACCAACAGCGCGGCCCCGAAGGCTACCTGCTCCCCGACAGCGCATTTGAAATGGAATGGACCGATGAGCCCAAGCGACGTCGAAAGTAAGCTCGGTCTGAATCGAGGTGCCGCTCCGGGCTTCAAGCGCCTGCGTCTCACCGTGGCGTATTGCGGCACGCCCTGGCGTGGCTGGCAGAGCCAGGAGGGCGGTGGCGCCATCCAGGACGAACTGAATGCCGCCTTTCTCAAAGCCATCCGCGCCGTCACCAACGTGCAGGGCAGTGGCCGCACGGATGCTGGGGTGCATGCGCTCGGCCAAGTCGCCCACTGCGATGTGCCGGACTCTCTGCGCCTGAGCCCCGAGTCCTGGGTGAGCGCGCTCAATTCCTGCCTGCCGCTCACCATCCGGATCACCGACGTAACCTTTCCCGAGCTGACCTTCCACTCGCGCTATGATGCCGTGGGCAAGATCTACCGCTACCGCCTCTGGAAGCAGCCCATGCTTTCCCCCTTTGAGGCCGACCGCGCCTGGCATGTCTATGGGAAGCTAGACATGGATCTCCTCCGCGACTGCACGCAAATGCTCGTGGGTACGCACAACTTCGTCCGCCTCTCCGCCAATCGTGGGGATATGCCCGAGACACTCCGCCGCTCTCTGCCACACAAGACCACGCGCACCATCCATCGCGCTGAAGTCACGGAGAAAGACGGCGTCATCGAGCTCGAGTTCGAGGGGAATGGCTTCCTCTACAAAATGGTACGCATGATCACCGGCACCCTCGTCCACGTCGCGCGCGGACGCGCCACACGGGACTGGTTTGCCGATGTGCTGAGCAATCCTCAAGATCCGCAGAGCAACCAAACCGCACCCTCCTGCGGCCTTTACCTCGTCCGCGTGCTTTACCCGGAGCCCGCCGCCGCCTTTGACACCCCGCCGCTCCTGCGGTAAAGCCCGCGCCTCATGTCTGAAAAGCGTCAATTCTTCGGCACCGACGGCGTCCGCGCTGTGGCCAATCGTCATCCCATGTCCCCCGAGTTCGTCATGCGTCTCGGTCAGGCCGCCGCTGCTGTGCTCGGTGGTCAAAGCGATGGCGGTGAACGCCCACGTTGCAT
>JBIKIA010000149.1:0-9702 GCA_044361885.1 Prosthecobacter sp.
CGAGTTCCAGACGTGGATCCTGCTCGGGGCGGAGTTTGGCGGCTTCACTACCGAGGCTGGTGGGCATCACGGGCTGCTTCGTGCGGATATTGGTCATCTGGGCGGCACCGCGTTTGTTGAAGATGATCTCTTCATCCTTCGCGGTGGCGGTCTTGCGGCTCACATTGGCAAAGAAGGCAGCGAAGCCGTAGTAGTCCTGCTGGCTCCATTTTTCGAAGGGATGATGATGGCACTGAGCGCACTGCATGCGGGTGCCGAGGAAGAGTTGGGCCACGTCCTCCATCTGCTGTTTTGGCTCCTTCACCTGACGATACCAAGCGACGGGCGGATGCTGATCGAGACTGCCGGAGGCGGCGACGACCTCGCGGGCAAATTGATCGAAAGGTTTGTTATCGGCGAAGCTGTCGCGAATCCAGGACCAGAAGAGATAGCTGCCGCGAGCGAAGGTGGGCTGCGTGCGCTGGTTGCGGAGAAGGGCGCTCCATTTGTTGGCGAAGTATTCTGCATACTCGGGGCTGTCGAGCAGGCGGTCGGTGAGCTGGGCGCGCTTCTGGGGATCTTTCGATGCCATGAAGTCCTTCATTTCCTCGGCGGTGGGCAGGCGACCGGTGATGTCGAGCGTGATGCGGCGGATGAAGGTGCCGTCATCGCATATGTCGGAGGGCGGCATGCCGATCGTCTTTAGCTTCGCGAAAACGAGGTCGTCGATGTAGTTCGAGACGGGGGGTAGCTTTTCCACGGGAGCCCCGAGCGGCACGGTGGCGCGGAAGGTGGTGACTTTGCCCTGATAGCGAATCATCACGGCGACATCACCGGGCAGGTCGAAGAGCTTCACTTCACCCGTCTCGCTGGTTTCGGCCATGGCCTTTTCGTTGGCTTCGTAAAGCGCACGCTTCGAGACATCGCGGGTGGAGCCATCGCTGTAATGGGCGGTGACTTTGAGCTTGGTGCTGCCTTTGAGCGGCATGGTTAGCTTCGAGGGCTCGACGCTGATGCTCGCCATCTTCGGATCGGTGTCTTTGCCATACGGCATGCCTTCACGAATCCAGCGCACGAGGTCCTGATACTCTTCCGACTTCGGATCGAGCTTCTTGCCGCCGCCGTGTGGGAGTTGGGCGGTGCCTTTGGTTAAAAGCAGGCTCTGTTCTGGCGCACCGGGGAAGATGCGGCGACCGCGGGCTTCTTTGACGATGTGCTCATAGTCCTCCTGAGGCTCGAAGCCTAGCAGGGAGAGCTTGAAGCCATTTTGACCACTGGCCTTGCCATGGCAGCCGCCGCCATTGCAGCCTCCCTTGGTGAGGATGGGTACGATGTCGTTGGCGAAGTTCAGCGGGCGTGCTGCTTCAGCAGCCAATGCTGGCGTGGCAACTAGGCAGGCGGCGATGAGTGCAAGGTGGGACTTGTTCATGATGGCAAACCTACGCGCGGTGAATGCCAATCTTGTGCAGAGCGTCGGAAAGCCGAATGATGGATGTGAAATGGTCACATTTGTGTCAGTTAACGCCTATGAAAATACTCATCCTTGGTTTGTTCTTCTCTTTGTCCGCTCCTGCGTGGGCGGAAGAGGAGGTCAGAAAGCCTGCCGCAGTGAGCACGATGGCTGAGACGGAGTTGGCCGATTTCGACAAGCAACCCGAGGAAGTGCAGAAGCTGATCCGTGCGGCGCTGGCGCTGACGAAAATGGATCTGACCTATGTCTTCGCCTCTCATGAGCCCAAACGTGGTGGCATGGATTGCTCCGGAACGATCTATCATCTGCTGACCGAGGCCGGACTGAAGGACACGCCGAGGCAGTCAGATGAGATGGGCGAGTGGATCTTGGAGAAATCAAAGCTGAACCGAATCGAGAAGGCGGACACGTTGAAGCATGAGGAGTTCGCTGAGCTCAAGCCTGGCGATCTCGTCTTCTGGTCCGGCACTTATGAATCCACGAAGCGGAAGACGCCGATCACTCACGTGATGCTTTATCTCGGTAAAAACAAAGCCACGGGCAAAGGCGTGGTCTTCGGGGCAAGTGACGGTCGCAGCTACGAGGGGCAGAAGCGCACCGGTGTGAGTGTCTTCGATTTCGTTCTGCCAAAGACGACCTCGAAGGCGAAACTTTATGGCTACGGCAAGGTGCCTGGACTGGTCACTTCTGAACGGGTTTCCCCGCGCGGAGCCATTCTTCCCATCCTCCGCTCAAAAGCGAAAGGCGAGTGAAGCCCTTGGGCGTGAGTTTCTCCGCCGCAAGCTTCGAGCGACCACCGATGGCGCAGTAGAGCAGGCATGGCTTGGCCGGATCAAGCTTGGTCGTCGCATCGGTGAAGCGCTGATCATTGAGATAGTCTGCCCATGTCGATCCGGCGATGCGGCCTTCTTTTTTGATCTCCCAGTCTTCTCGCAGGTCGAGGATGACGAGCTCGGGCGTGTTCTGAATCAGAGCGGTGGCTTGATCGGCGGTGAGCTGCTGCACGGAGTCTGGCAGCTTGATCGCAGGCGGCTCGGTGCGCACTTCCGCAGCAGGAGGTGGTGTGCAGGCGCTGAGCAGGAGCAGGACTGGGAAGGCGAGACGAATCATCGGCTCACTTCTGCTTGAGGTAATCAGGAATCTCAAGCTCTCCGCTCTTCACCGGGGCGGTGTCGCCTCTCCAAACGAAGCCGGCTTTCTCGAAGCTGCCTTTGTTGGCCTTCAAGTAGTCGAGCATGCGATGCCCGATGGCGCTGTAGCGTGAGTCTTTGCGCACGGCGAAGGGCTGGATGGCCTTGGCTTTGTCGGCAGGCAGCGGGATGGCGTCGAAGTGATCGGGCTGAGACTGGATGTTCGTGCGATACACCACGGCAGCATCGAGGGAGCCAGTGCGCAGTTGGTTGACGAGGAAGTCGCCCGTCGGCACCTGGCTGGAGGCGTTTTTCATCACGCTGTCGAAGAGGTTCATGCTACGCAGGATGCCAGCGCTCATGAAGCCGAGAGTGGACTGCTCCGCATTGCAAAGGCCGACGCGCAGTCCGTTCTGGGCGAGGTCGGCGAGGGTCTTGATGTTCTTGGGATTGCCCTTCGGCACGGCGATGACGATCTCCGCCTCGGTGAGCAGCACAGCCTCGGGGAAGTGCTCAGCCACGGGTGGGACAAAGCAGACATCGCAGGCGTAATAGACATCGGGGAACTTCGGATTCGTGGTGTCCTTCATCGTCTTCATCGCGGCGCAAAGGATGCCGCAGCCGTTGAAGACGGTCGTCACGCTGATGCCTTCGTGGTTGGCGAACTCTTGCACGAGATCCTGGATGGCGGGGCGATTCACCCCGCCGCTGTAAAGGATGACTTCGGGCTTCACGGCCCACTTGTCACCGCCTGCGGCTTGGAAGCCGTGCTTCGCGAAGGTGGTGCCACCTTTCTCAGGAGCGGAGAGGTAGCGTGCGAACTTCAAGGCATCGAAGGAGGACTTGGCGGACTTCAAAACTGCTGCACTGGCCTTCTCGGCATGGCCGGAGAGTTCGGGGAGCTTGATGGCTTCGAGTCCATCGAACTGCGGCACGGTGCTGTCCCACACGAGCGCGGCATCACTGGCACCCAGCTTCACATCAGCGGCGATTTCGGTGACGGTGGGCTTCATTACGGCGGCCTTCTTGGCCAAAGTATCCCAGCTCGCGCCGAGGATATTCTTCGCCACTTTGCCAATGCTTGCCGCTTCTGGATTTGGCAGGGCGAGCTTCACGTCTGGTTTCTCCAGATCCGCGAGAGTGGCGATGCCCTTGGGGTTTCCCTTCGCGACGGCGATGACGGGATGCTGTACGGCCAGCGGCAGCACTTCGCGAATGACCTCAAGCTTTCTGGCATCGGCGAGCGAGCCGTCATCGGCGGCGATGAAGAGATCGCCTTTGTTCGCGATGCGGAGCTGACTGAGCAGCGTGCCCGTGCCGCCGAATTGCAGCTCAATCTGAGTGCCGAACTCCTCACGATATTGCGCGGCGATGGCTTCGATGGGTTTCTTCAAACCAGCGGCGCAATACACGGTGAGGCTGGAGTTGCTGCCGTTGTTTGCGGGGCGAAGTGCGTAGAAGCCGAGACCGACAGCGGCGGCGAGGAGAAGGATGGCGAGGACTTTGCGCATGAGAGGTTAGCGTTTGTTTCGATACAGCAGAGCGGCCAGTCCGGCGAGCAGCAAGGACGCGCTCGTGAGCAGGATGGAGCTCTGGGGGATAGAATCGCGTGGCGATGCCTGATCTGTCGGTGGGGAGTCATCTTTCGACTGAGTGACCACCGTTTCCGGCTGCTTCAACTGCACGGGCTGTGCGACTTCCAAGGCAGGCTTCTTCGCCTTGGCCTCTTCCAGCGCCTTCGGCCAATCGACGTTCAGCAGGATGTCCCAGCCGGGGTTTTCATTCTTCATGCGGCAGGAGCAACGCCCGACGAGGAACATGCAGGCGTCCTCCAAAGAAGCGTCGTCGAGTTGATCAAGATTCCAGGCTCCGAGCACGCGCCCACGGCCAAAGACGGGTGCGGCGAAACTTTTCGTGGCATCAATCTTGCCCTCGGGGCCGGCGAGCATGGTGGTGAGGATCTTTTCCGCCGGATCATCGGCGCGCAGACGCAGGGTGGTGAACTTCAGCAGCAGAGCCGGTCCGGGGCCGAGTTGGCTGTCGGGGTCGTTCGGATCCTGGATGGGCAGTGAGGCGACCTGCTCCAGGAACTTCAGCCGCTTCTCAATGCGTGCGATCTCGGACTGCGACTCTGGTTTTCCGTCATCGACGATGACCCAGACGATGCTCTCACCAGCGAGAATGCGCTCGGTGATCTGCTTTCGCCCTGGGGAGTCGAGCACGGCATCGAGGGAGGCTTTGTCCAAAGCCCCTTTCCACAGACTCTTCGTGCCCGTCTTGGAGTCGAGCAGCTCTGCCGTGCCAACAGCAGCATCCTTCGCCGTAGTGATGTCGAGGTTGGCTTTGCCATTCGCCCGCAGCGGGCGGAGGAGGTCGGTCAGCTCGGTATTCCGGGAGGTGCTGGCGGGCACGACGAGCTGGAAACGATCCGTCTCCCAGCGATCCAGCGCGTAGCGGAACACGGGGATTGTGCAGGCGCAGGTCTCCGCGCGCAGAAGCGCGGTGGTGAAAAGAAGCAGGAGACTGGTGCGGAGCATGGGCGTGGGGGAACGATCAGGAGGCGGGCAAAGTTGCTGAAAACCCATGCATCGAAGCCTCCGAGGCCTTTTGAAGGCTGCCTCAAACATTGCCGTTTAGCCCAATCTCTGCTAACGGACACCTTCATGACAGAACTCGCGCTGATTCTCCTGCTTCTCTTCTTCAACGGCCTTTTTGCGATGGCGGAGATCGCCATTGTGTCCGCCAAGAAGGGACGCCTTCAGGAACTGGGGGAGAAGGGCAGCCAGGGGGCGCTGCTGGCGCTGAAACTGGCGCAGAATCCCGAGCGCTTCCTGAGCACGGTGCAGATCGGCATCACGCTGGTGGGCGTGCTGGCGGGTGCTTTTGGTGGAGCCAGCCTCTCGGGTTATGTGGAGCCCTGGCTGCGGTCGGTGCCCGTGCTGGCGGACTATGCGGAAGATCTCGCCTTTGGTCTCGTGGTGGCCTTCATCACCTACCTGTCTCTGATCATCGGCGAGTTGGTGCCAAAAAGCCTCGCGCTGCGCAACGCCGAGGGCATCGCCTGCTGGATGGCGGCTCCGATGAACTGGCTCTCCCGGGTGGGCAGTCCGCTCGTGTGGGTCCTGGAGTTCAGCACGCGTGCGCTCATGAGTTTCTTTGGCAAAGCCGAGATCCAAAGCGGCCCCACGCGTGCCGAAGTGAAGGTGCTGGTGCGTGAGGGCCTCGTCATGGGCAGCGTGCGCCACGAGGAAAGCGAGATGGTCGAGGGCGTCTTCGATCTTCGAGAACTGCGTGCGGAGGAAATCATGCGCCCGAAGCCCAGAGTGGTCTTTGTCCATCTGGACGACACCGCCACCAGTGTGGCAGGCAAAATGGACGACACCCGCCAGATCATCTTTCCTGTGTATGACGAGTCCCGCGATCACGTCGTCGGCCTTGTCTCCCTGCGTGATCTTTACATGGCCACCGCCCACGGGAAGGGCCCCAAGGTCAGCGAACTCATGCATGAGCCACTCTTTGTCTCCGACAATCAGCCCGCGCTGACGCTGCTGGAGGAACTGCGCAAAGCCCCGCTCTATGCGGCGATGGTGACGGATGAATTCGGCATCGTGCGTGGTCTCGTGACCATCGAAGATCTCGTCGAGGAAGTGGTGGGGGACCTCGGCGGGCATTTGACCAAGCCCGGAGATGCCCAGATCCGCCAGACAGCGCCCGATACTTGGATCGTCGATGGCATGATGGAGATCGACCCCGTCATGGCCGTGATTCCAGGGCTGGAAGCCGTGGTCAATGCTGAGGAGGAGAGCTTCCAGACACTCGCGGGATTGATCGTCCAGCATCTGGAGCGCCTGCCGCGTGAGGGCGAGTCCTTCATGATGGGCGAGTTTCAAATCGAGGTGGTCGATATGGACCGCCAGCGCATCGACAAAGTCAGCATCCGTCGAGTCGTGCTGCCCGTGACCTCGGAGACCGAGAGCGCGAAGCCGGACAGCGAGGTTTAGTTTCACCATCTCCCGCTTGAGTCCCTGAGGACGCTCGCCAGACATGAACCCATGTCTCAGCCAGCCGCCGGAATGTTGAAGCACTACCTCGAGCAACGTCAGCTCGCGGGGCAGACTCATGCGGCTTTGCGGCCAGGCACGCTGGATCGGATGCGCGATGTGCGGCAGCCGAAGGTCGTGCGCCCGCAGCCGAGTCGTCCAGCCCCTGCGCCGGCCGTGGCGGAAAGGCCTGCGGTACCTGTGGCACGGCCTGAACCTTTGAAGACAGCGCCCAAGCTGATCGAGGTGAGCGGCGCGACAAAGGCGGAGAAGCTCGCCGCACTGGCAGCCATCGCGGAGACCTCTCCCGAAGCACGCGCGCTTGGCACTCTGCGGGAGACGATGGTCTTTGCGGTGGGGAATCCCGAAGCCGAGATCATGCTCATCGGCGAGGCACCTGGATTTGAAGAGGAACGGCAGCGCGAGCCCTTCGTGGGCCCTGCGGGGGAGAAGTTGAATGGCATTTTGAAGGCCATGGGCCTGGAGCGCAGCAGTGTCTATATCAGCAACATCTGCAAATTCCGCCCCATGGTGGAGGGCAATCAAGGCACCTCGAATCGTGCGCCCAATGACGCCGAGATGGCCTCCTGCCTGCCCTATGTGCTGACGGAGATCTCCATCATCAAACCCAAGGTCATCGTGGCGCTCGGAGCCGTGGCCTGCAAAGGGCTGGGCATCGGCGAAGGCGTGATGCGGCTGCGCGGAAGGTTCTACGACGTGCAGGGCATCCAGACCATGGTCACCTATCACCCGAGCTACATTTTGCGCGAAGAGAAGCAGCCCGGCAACGGCCTGCGCGCCAAACGCGAGTGCTGGGAAGACATGCTGAAGGTCATGGAAAAAGCCGGACTGCCCATCAGCGACAAACAACGTGGCTTCTTCAAGAAGTAACCCGCGTGCATTTCCTCCTCACGAACGACGACGGCATTGATGCGCCCGGCCTGGCCGCTTTGGAAAAAGCCATGCGCATGATCCCCGGATCACGAGTCAGCGTGGTGGCTCCGATGCGTGAGCAAAGCATGTGCGGGCACCGCCTCACCACTCACTCGCCACTGCGTGTGGAGTCGCGCGGTGAGAATCGCTGGGCCGTGGATGGCACCCCTGCCGACTGCGTGCGCCTCGGGCTCTTCGCCTATGATTTAAAACCCGACTGGGTGCTCTCCGGCATCAATGCCGGCGGCAATCTCGGGCAGGACATCCACGTCTCCGGCACTTGTGCCGGTGCGCGCGAAGCGGCCTACCATGAAGTGAAGTCGGCAGCCTTCTCGCACTACCTCATTCGCGAACTCGAGGTGGACTGGGACCGCACGGCCAGATGGACGCACGATGTCTTCCACACGCTGCACGCCCAGTCGCTCGCCGATGGCGAGTTCTGGTGCGTGAACTTCCCCCATCATCCGCCCGGCGAGATCGCGCTCCCTCCACTGCGAGACTGCGTGCCCGCACGTTCTCCTTTGCCGGTGAGCTTTGCCGCTCTGGAGGACGGACATCATCATTACAATGCCCGCTATGCCGACCGTGGCCGTGATCCAGGCTCGGATGTGGCGGTGTGCTTTGGTGGAGAAGTTGCGGTGTCTCGTCTGCGTGTGTGAACCATGAACACGGAGGAAACAGAGCCTCAACAGGCCGAGTCACCTCGGAGTCTCTGGGATCGTCTCCGTTGTCATTCGCGTTTGCGCAGCGCTCTGCTGCGCTTCATTCCCTTGAAACGACGTCTGTTACTGCGCCTGCTCGGAGTGAGGATGACGCGGTCTGAGATCGGTCTGCTCGGCGAGCATCTGGCGGTCAAGTATCTCCATCAAAACGGCAGGCGGGTGCTCTACCGAAATTACATCGGCATCCATCGCGGTGAGGTGGACATTGTGGCCCGGCATGGTCGGACACTGACCTTTGTGGAAGTCAAGACGCGCACCAGCGCCGCTTTTGGGCGTCCGGCGGATGCGGTAACGCACGACAAACAACTGCTCATCCAACGTGGCGCGCTCGACTGGCTCCGCCTGCTCGGTCACCCACGCCTCAACATCCGGTTCGACATCGCCGAAGTCCTGCTCATCGACGGCGAGGAGCCGAAGGTGAATCTCATCGAGAACGCCTTCGGACTGCCCGACTCGTCGATGGCCGGACGATGATTCAATTTACTCTGCCTTCTTCGGGCGTCCCAGCACGTCATCCTTTGTGGTGAGGGCCACGGCGACGACTTGATCGATCAGTTCCTGGCTGATTTTAAGATCCTTCAGCGTGTTCACGAGGTTTTCAGCGATGGCGTTGAAGTGAACTTCGGTGAGGCCCATGCCGTCGTGTGCCTTGCGCATGTCTTTTCCAGTCCAGGGAAGTGGGCCACCAAAGGCAGCCGAGAGAAATTCTTTCTGCTTCCGGCGCTGCTTGTCCATGCTCACGTCGTCAAAGAAGTGCTTCACACGGTCATCGGCCAGTACCTTAACGTAGAAGGCATCGATCGCTGCATCCATGGCGGGTTTGCCGCCGAGTTTTTGATACAGACTGTCCTCGCGTGCCTTCATCCATTTGGTTTTGCACGCTTCTTTGGCAAAGGACCACTTCCTGCCCTCATACTCCGCCGTGATGGCTGGATCGACGGGCTTGCCGGTGACGGGGCAGACGGTGTTCGAGGCGGCTTCAGTCGCCACAGCCGCCGGATCGGCAGCGAGGGCGGCATTGACGAGCAGCGACAAGACGACAGTGATCGTGGCGAGGGAGGTGAGGATCAATTTCATGGTTGGGTTGGGGGCAGTGGTTGGACTGCGGGGTGTAACAAACGACCGCCATCGATGCCTGCCTGTGCCGTTCTTGCGCATGAGGCGCTGATGCTTGTGAATACCCGAAGTAGTCAGCAGCAGCGCTGGTAAAGCCGACAATCCTGCGTTTTTAAGTCCCATGAGCCAGTTCCCCGTCTGTAAACACAAGAAGCACAAGGCCAAAGGCTTGCGCAAAGACGGCCTCAGCTGGCTCGCGGCGGAACCTTATCGCCTCTTCTTCGCTAGCGGTGCCCTGTGGAGCATCATCGGCGTCTCGCTCTGGCCGTTGTTTTATGCGCAGCAGCTCGGCTTCTACCCGAACATCGTCC
>JBIKIA010000202.1:0-8008 GCA_044361885.1 Prosthecobacter sp.
ATTGGTTTCCTCGGCACCGCCGGGCCACGCATGGCCACCGCTCCGAAGCTGACACCGCTGGAGTTGTGCGGGCTCTTTGCGCTGCATCAGGCTTCGGCCATCAGCCACCTGCGCCTGCAACATGCCTGGGGTGATGCACTCTTCATCGCGCTGCTCGTTTCACTGCTGCTGTGCCTCGTGATTCGCGTGGTGAAGTTCCGCAAAGAAGCACCACCGCCGCAGATGCTGCTCGCCCTCACGGGACTGGTTTGTGGCATCGCAGGAACCTCAATGCTGCTCGTGCCAGCCACGGCGCTCGACCCGCAGCGTCTCCGTCTCGCGAATCTGCTCCTCTATCAGGGGCTGCTGCTCCCGCCCGTGCTCGGCATCGGATCCTTTGTTTTCCCGCGCATGTTGGGCGGTGACTTTGGCGATCCTAAAACAGCTGCACAAAGCAGGGCGAAGCTGATTCGCTCCATCGCTGCGGCGCTTTTGCTCGTCAGTAGCTTCTTCCTCGAAGCCTTCGATCAAGTCATCCCTGGCTATGCATTGCGTGCTGGGGTGACACTGACCTATCTCTTCATTGAGGTGAGTTGGAAGACCCAGCAGACAGGTTCCCTCACCACCGGCCTCTTTTGGGCGCTCGGGCTCGGATGGCTCGGCATCGTGCTCGCCCCATTTCACTATGCGCAGCATGTTTCCATCGAGCACCTGCTCTACATTGGCGGTTTTGGCATGCTCATGCTTGTGGTCGGCAGTCGTGTGCTGTTTGGGCACAGTGGTGATCTGGAGGGCTTCTTTGTGAAGTCGAAATGGGTCCGCTGGCTCATCTTCCTCGGCATCCTCGCCGCCACCACACGGGCTACCCCGGCATGGGTGCCTTCCACCACCGTCTCTCATCACATTTACGCCGCCTGGACCTGGGGGCTGCTGTCCCTCTTCTGGCTGCTCTGGCACCGCCGCCGTTTTGTGACGCGGGAAAAAAACGCCTGACGCTCAGTCCTGCCCCAGCCATCTTTCGAAGATTGATGCACTATAACTGCACCCACCTCCGAATTGTGGAGACAATGAAGGCGACGGATCCAGGGAAGGTGTCTCAGCCGATGATCTTGTAGAAGACGTAACCGAGCGTGGCGGTGGCGGGGATGGTCATGACCCATGCCCAGACGATGCGCTCGACGAGGCTCCACTCGATGGCATTCCAGCGGCGTGCGGCACCGACACCCATGATGCTGGTGGTGATGGTGTGCGTGGTGCTCACGGGCATGCCCATGGCTCCGGTGACGGCGAGAATGGTGGCGGCGGTGGTCTCGGCTGCGAAGCCGTGGACGGGTTTCATCTTCACCATCTTGTGGCCGAGGGTCTTGATGATGCGCCAGCCGCCGGCGTAGGTGCCTGCGGCCATGGTGAGGGCGCAGGTGACGATGATCCAGGTGGGGATGCTGGCGTTTTTGTCCGGGACCTGGAGGAAGTGCAACCAAGCGGGCAGGCCTTCGAGATCTCCGGCTTTCGTGGAGGCGAAGAGGGTGAGCATGATGATGCCCATGGTCTTCTGCGCATCTGCCATGCCGTGGCCGAAGCCCATGTAGGCGGCGCTGACGATCTGGAGTCTTCCGAAGACGGTGTTGACGGTGTGCGGACGCCAGTTGCGGATGAGGATGAAGAGCAGGCCCATGACGGTGAATCCGATGGTGAGGCCGAGCAGGGGGGAGGAGATCATGGGGACGACGACCTTGTGGAAGATGCCCTCCATGTCGCCGGTGGGCAGGCCGGTCTTGGAGTCGATCTTGGCGCGGGACCAGATGAGCACGCCCCAGTTCCAGGCGGTGGGAGACGACGCCATGGCGGCACCGATCAGACCACCGACGAGGGCGTGGGTGGAACTGGACGGCATGCCAAACCACCAGGTGAGCAGATTCCAGACGATGCCGCCAAGCATGGCGGCAAGGATGGTGAGGGTGGTGACGGCGACGACCTTGTCGTCAATGAGTCCGCTGTGCATGGTCTTGGCCACGGCCTGACCGCAGAAGGCACCGATGAGGTTGGTGCTGGAGGCTAGCAGGAGGGCCTGACGCGGGGTGAGCACCTTCGTGGAGACGACGGTGGCGATGGCGTTTGCGGTGTCGTGGAAGCCATTGATGTACTCAAAGGCGAGCACCACCAGCATCACCACACAGAGCAGGAGCAGGGCGGAGGTCATGCGCGGGTGCTCAGGAGTATTTCAGAACGATGTGCGAGACGACATTGCCGGAGTCCCGGCAGCGGTCATAAACCTTTTCCATGAGGTCGTAGATGTCCTTCAGGAAGATGACGGTGACGCACTCGTGTTTGCCGGAATAGAGATCACGCAGCAGCTCGACCATGAGCTTGTCGGCCTCGCCTTCGATGTAGTTGAGCTTGGCGCTGAGATCCTTGACGCGCTCCAGATGCAGCTTGCGGCGCAGCTCCTGGACGATGGTGACGACAGTGTCCGTAGCTTCCTGCATCATTTTGAGATGGGTGGAGAAGTCCACGCCCTTGATCCTATCCGGGGCGATGAGCAGGCGCTCGGCGATCTTTTCGACGGTCTTGGGAATCTTGTAGAGCGCATTGGAGAGCGCCTCGACATCCTCACGCTCCAGATCGGTGACGAAGGTGCGGCAGAGAGCTTCGTCGATCTGTTCGGTGATCTTCTTGTCCTTCTGGCGGGAGAGAATCAGCGCTTCCAGGGAGCGGTCCGCCGGGTTCTGGTTGATCAATTTGGCCAGGGCCTGGACGCTGGTGCGGGCTTCTTCAGCACTGGCTTCAAGTAGATCATAGAAGACATCGGTTTTGCCGAAGATTTTTTGCAGGGAAATCATGGGAGAACTGGGTGGGGAGCGCCGGACTCAGAGCAGGGCGCATCAAGTGTCAAGCAACGATCCTGCGGCAGAGTCCTCGGCAGTTCACACCGCGCCCATCTTCTCCAGCTCCTCCGTGGCCTTCTCCCAGGCAGTGGTCTGTTTGGCGACCTGGGGCTCGATGCCTTCGAGTTCCTCGGTGAGTGCGCGGAACTTCACGGCGTCGGAGTAGGTGCTGCCATCCTGGAGGAGGGCGACGAGTTCGAGTTTCCTCTTCTCAAGGGTGGCGAGTTCGGCCTCGATCCGGGCGACGCGGTCCTCGACGCCCTTGCGGGTCTTCCCCTGGGCGGCGCGGGCTTCGGCTTCGAGTCGGCGCTGTTCTTTGCTCTTCGGGCCGGAGCTTTCACGCTTCGGCGCGGCGGCGGCAGCGGAAGGAGCGGTCCAGGTGCTGGAACTGGTGGGCTGCTGATTTGTGAGCGTGGCGGTGAGGGCCTCGCGAGCGGAGGTGGCCTTGGTTTTGTCGAGGAAGTACTGATAGTCCCCCGCATACGGCGTGAGCACGCCGGAAGCGATGTGCAGGACGCTGCGTGCCATGGCGCGGATGAAGTGAACGTCATGGCTGATGAAGACGAGCGTGCCTTCATAGTCCTCAAGCGCGCCGATGAGAGCATCAATGCTGCCCATGTCGAGATGCGTGGTGGGCTCGTCCATGAGGAGGAGATTGGGCGGATCAAGCAGCAGGCGGACGAGCGCGAGGCGGCTCTTTTCACCGCCGCTGAGGATGCCCACGGGCTTGAAGACATCGTCACCCTGGAAGAGGAAGCTGCCGAGCAGGGTGCGGCAGAGATTTTCCCCCGGACGGCTGGGCAGATCCATGGCGGACTGGAGGACGGTGTGCTTCATGTTCAGCACGTCGCCACGATACTGGGCGAAGTAGCCGAGCTTGACGTTATGCCCGAGATCGCGTTTGCCCGACTGCGGCGTGAGGGCACCGGCGAGGAGTTTGAGCAGCGTGGACTTGCCCGCGCCGTTCGGGCCGACGAGAACCTGGCGCTGGCCGCGCTCGATCTCGAAGTCGAGCGACTCATACACTGGCGACTGGCCATAGGCGAAGGCCACGTCTTTGAGCGTCATGACGCGCTGGCCGCTGCGCGGAGGCTGGGGGAAGCGGAACTTCACGGTCTTTGCCGCCGCCATGGGTGCATCGACCTTCTCCATGCGGTCGATCATCTTCAGCTTGTCCTGCGCACGGGAGGCGAAGTTGGCCTTGGCTTTGAAGCGGTCCGCCCACTGCTGCATCTTCGCGATCTCGCGCTGCTGATTGTCATAAGCGCCCTGCATCTGCTCCATGCGCGCGGCCTTTTCGCGGAGGTAGTCGTCGTAGTTGCCACGGTAGCGATAGATGCGGCTGTGAGCGATCTCCAAAATGGCATCGGTTAGCGCATTCAGGAACTCGCGGTCATGCGAGATCATGAGGATCGCGCCGGGGTAGCTCATGAGGTATTCTTGGAACCAGATGAGAGATTCGAGATCGAGGTGGTTCGTCGGCTCATCGAGCAGGAGCAAGTCGGGCTCCTGAACGAGAAGTCGGGCAAGATGCGCTCGCATGACCCAGCCGCCGCTGAGCGTGCGGGCATTGCGGTGGAAGTCGCTCTCACGGAAGGCCAGGCCTTTGAGGATGCGCTTTGCTTTCGGTTCCGCCTCCCAGGCGCTGTGCTCGGGCACGTGGCTGGTGGCGAGTTCCAGCACCGTGACGTCATCAATGGGCGCGCTTTCCTGAGGCAGGAAACCGAAGTCGAGCCCCTTTTCCATCGTCACCTGACCATCGTCGGGAGTCGTTTCGCGCAGCAGCAGACTGAAGAGAGTGGACTTGCCCGCGCCGTTCGGACCGATCAGACCGATCTTCTCGCCTCGATTGATGTGAAACGACACGCCGCTGAAGAGCGTGCGGCCGGCATAAGTCTTACTGACATTGGAAACGGAAAGCATAGGGGGCCGACTCAGTGGGCGGGGATGGTGGATCGCGCAAGGCAAAGCAGGTCCGCGATGAGAACCCTTTTCCTGGCTCGACTTCACCGCGAGACGTGGGCAGAATCCGTCATCGCTATGAGTTCCCCCATCTACTTCACCACGGTCAAATCCCCCCTCGGCAAGATCACCCTGACAGCGACGGATCACGGTCTCTGCGGGCTGTATCTCGAAGATCAGAAGCACTGGCCGAAGGACTCGGCGACCTGGCAGCGCGATGATGGGGCACGCTTTGATCCATCGCGCGCCTGGCTGGAGAGTTACTTCGCCGGGAAGGGCAAAGGACGCCTGCCAAAGATGGCCCTCGCCACGGGCACTAATTTCCAAAAACGAGTCTGGAAGGCCCTGGCAGACATCCCCACAGGGAAGACACAAACTTACGGACAAGTGGCCGAGCAGATCGGCTCGCCGAACGCTGTGCGCGCTGTCGGTGCCGCCGTGGGGAGGAACCCTCTCTCCATCCTCGTTCCGTGTCATCGAGTGGTGGGCAGCAACGGTGCGCTGACCGGCTACGCGGGCGGCGTGGAGCGGAAACGCTGGCTGCTGGAGCACGAGGGCGCGCTGTAGTGGGGCAACTTCCCGCTGGCATTCGGGGGCATCCTGCTTCAAACAACGCGCCCAACGTTTGCCCCAAGCCATGCCGACCACCTACCACATCGTCCCCACCCAGGCGCACAATGATCTCGTCCGCGCCGCCTACCTGCACCGTGGCTACACCGCTGACGAAGCGGAAGACGCCGCCCGCTTCTGCGAGATGGCCAGCGCGCATGGCATCCGCACGCACAATGCGATCTAGGCGCTGCACCTCGACCACCTCTTCGGCAGTGCCACCGGCGGCTGCAAACCCGGTGCCGAGATCAAGGTGATCGACAAGAAATTCGCCGCCAGCGAAGCCTGGGATGGCAATCTGAAGCTGGGCCAGAGCGTGGCCTTCCGCGCCATGGAGCGCTGCATGGAGATGGCCGACAAATACGGCATCGGCCAGGTCAGCGTGGACAATGCCTTTCACTACCTCTGGGGCGGTGGCTACGTCATGGATGCCGCCAAAAAAGGCTACATCGCCTACACGAACTGCACCTCCACTCTCGGCGAAGTGGTGCCCTTCGGTGGCAAGTTCCCCGTGCTCGGCACGAACCCCCATTCCTGGGGCCTTCCAACGCAGGATGCCTGCGGTTTCCCCATCGTCATCGACTGGGCTACCTCCACCGTCGCCATGGGGCGCGTGCAGGTGCTGAAGCGCGAAGGCAAGCCCTTGCCTCCCGGCGCTGCTGTGGATGCATCTGGCAAGCCGACCACGGACCCGAATGAAGCGGCTTGGCTCCTGCCTTTCGGCGCGCACAAAGGTTACGGACTCTCCCTGCTCATCGAAGTCATGGGCGGCATGATCGGTGGATCTCTGCCGACTCTGCGCGGCGGTGGCGCTCACCCCGACATCAAGAGCCAGCCCTTCCCCGCCGATGAAAAGCGCACGAGCGCCTTCTATTTCCAGGTGATCCATCCTGACGCGATCAGCAGCGGCCTCTTTGCCAAGGGGCGCAACTTCAAAGAGAACGTTAAGGCAGTGATCGACGACATCCTCGGCCACGGCAACGAAGCCTGCATGCTCCCCGGCCAGCCCGAGGCGCAAAACGCCGCCCACACTGAGAAAGCCGGTGGCCTGCTCTTCACCACCGCTGAAGTCGAAGCTCTCAACGAAATTGCCGACGAAGTGAAGTCCGCCCGCTTCGATGTCGCCGCCCTGGCGACTTACGACGTGCCTTGATCCCCATGCACGCCCTCGACGCCCTCAGTTACGTTTTAGAACATCAAGCCGAACTTGGTGCCGAAGGCCGTGTGCTCTTCTTGCGCGCGCAGCCAGCCGCCGTGCTGGAGCGCTTCCAAGGCCGCCTCACCTGCGAGCAGCCCTGGAAGCCGCGCGCCGTCGCTCTCGAAGCCGCCGGATTCACCGTGAGCCGGGACAACACGGGCACTTTCCAGACCGTCATCCTCCTGCCCGAGCGGCAGCGTGAGACGATCTTTGGCGACCTCGCCCGAGCTTACGAATTGCTGGCTGAAGGCGGCACGCTCGTCGTGGCCCTGCACAACGACTGGGGCGCGAAACGCACCGAGCAGCAGCTCGCCGAGATCGCAGGCGAGGTGCAAACCGTGTCGAAACATCACAGCCGTGTCTTTTGGACCACCAAAAGCAAGCCTTGGGATACCGCCAAAATCACCGCCTGGAAAGAAGCCGCTGCCATGCGCCGCGTGCTCGACGGGCGCTTCTGGTCCGTGCCCGGCCTCTTCCACTGGGATGAGATCGACGACGGCTCCCGCCTGCTCACCGAGCATCTGCCGAAGAGCCTCAAAGGTGCCGCCGCTGACCTCGGCTGCGGCTGGGGTTACCTCAGCGACCATCTTCTTCGCTCCTGTCCGAACATCAGCAGCCTCGACTGTTACGAAGCCGATGGAGCCGCGCTGGAGTGCATACGCCGAAACCTTGGCAACACACCCACAGCCATTCGTCCGCGCCTGCACTGGACCGATGTCACCGCCGGACTTGGCGCTGGAAAGTTTGACGTCATCATCATGAATCCGCCTTTCCATGACGGACGTGATGCCGACCCACTGCTGGGGATCAAATTCATCACCATCGCCGCCTCCACCATGCGCAATGGTGGCGACCTCTGGCTCGTGGCAAATAAGCACCTGCCGTATGAAAACATGATGAAGGAGTGCTTTGAAACCGCGCGCACCGTCATCGAACAGGGCTCCTTCAAAGTGCTCCACGGCTCCCATCCGCAAGCCCATGTCCAGAAGCACGCAGCAGCCCGCCCGCGACGTGGAAGATAAACTTCTTCACAAGAACAAAAGCCCCTTGCCAAGAAACTATCGTCGTCCATAATCGCGGCCCTTCCGAAAGGATGGAAATGGGTAGGTGCCCGAGCGGTTAAAGGGGGCAGACTGTAAATCTGCTGGCTTACGCCTACGCTGGTTCGAACCCAGCCCTACCCACCATTTTGTAAATCAAAGAGTTACAGAGAAAAGCCTCACCGAACTGGTGAGGCTTCTTTTTTGGATTCGGGCAGTTTTCGGGCAGTTTTTGACGGGCATAACTGATCTCTGGTGATCGTATTTGATGTCGTTGCCTGTTTTTGGAAGCCGGTTTCGCGGCCTCTGTTGAACGGAGTTCGTGGTTACGCGGG
>JBIKIA010000335.1:0-5500 GCA_044361885.1 Prosthecobacter sp.
CACGCTGGAGGTGGCAGAGAGGGCAGAATGAGTGGCTGAGGATCTACCACCGGCACAGGCTCCATCAGTTCCAAATGCACCGTCATCGGCGGAGCATAGCGCGGCATGAGCTGCCAAAAGGCTAGCATCAGCAGAGAAGAGATCACGATCCGCCAGACGATATTCCGGCTTGCTGCCGATCTCCGGCGCAGCAGCCGCGTCACCAGCAGCGCCAGGAGGATCATGCCACTGCTGAGAAGCATGGCGGACAGCAGTCGGCCCAAATCGGGACGCAGGCTGACTTCGAGCAGGAGGGAGTCGAGGATGGTTTTCATGAACGGCGGGCTTGGTCGATGAGTTGGATGAGTTTCTCGGCTTCCTGGTCGGAGAGCTTCATGTTCTTCTGCCCCAGCAGGGCCAGTGCAGCCTCGCCAGGAGAGTCTTCGAAGAGGCGAGAGACGAGGTTTTTCAGCGCCTGCACACGTGCGGTCTTCACCGGCATCGGCGGGCGGAACCAGTCGCGGCCTTCCTCGGATTCTTTGATCAAAACGCCGCGCTCCACGAGCAGCCTCAGGATGGATCTCACCGCCGAGTAAGTCGGCGCATCCGGCAGCTCCTCCTCGATCTGGCGCGCGGACACACGCCCATGCTTCATGACGATTTCGATGACCTGGCGCTCCCGCCGGCTGAGGTCCTGCGATTGATTAAAATCCCACATGCCTGCTGAAATATCAGCAGGCGAACGGATCGTCAAGCTCCGCCTGTTGATTTTTCAACAGGCGGTCCACTTCACTCATTTCGTGCTCGCTCCAGGGCACGAGCCCAGCCTGCCATGAGTGACTTCCGCTTCGCCGCTGTCATCGCGGGTTTGAAGCGCCGCTCCGCCTGCCACTGGCTGGCGATCTCGCTCGGGCTCTTCCACAAACCGACACCCAAGCCCGCGAGGTAGGCCGCGCCGAGCGCCGTCGTTTCCGTCACCACCGGACGCACGACTGGCACGCCGAGGATGTCCGCCTGGAATTGCATCATGAGGTTGTTGTTACTCGCGCCGCCATCGACTCGCAGCTCACGCAGCTTCACGCCGGCATCGGCCTGCATCGCATTCAAGATGTCCGCCACCTGATACACGATGCCTTCCAGCGCCGCGCGGGCGATGTGAGCCTTCGTGGTGCCGCGAGTCATTCCGCAGATCAAACCCCGCGCGTGTTGATCCCAATGCGGGGCACCGAGTCCGGCAAAGGCGGGCACCACATGCACGCCGCCAGCGTCTGGCACACTCGCGGCCAGCGCTTCGACATCAGATGATTTTTTGATGATGCCCAGCCCATCGCGCAGCCACTGCACCACAGCTCCGGCGATAAAGACGCTGCCTTCCACGGCATATTCCATCGGCCCATCGCCGAGCTGCCAGGCCACGGTGGTGAGCAGGTTGTTCGTGGAGACGATGCGCTTCGTGCCCGTGTGCATGAGCATGAAGCAACCGGTGCCATAAGTGTTTTTGACCATGCCCGGCTGGGTGCAGACCTGCCCAAACAACGCCGCCTGCTGATCGCCTGCGATTCCGGCGATGGGTATGCTGCCGCCGAGCAGAGTCGTCTCACCAAACACACCGCTCGATGGCCGCACTTCTGGTAAGGCCGAAGCAGGCACGTCGAAGAGCTTCAGCAGTTCCGTGTCCCAGATTCCAGTGCCGATATTGTAGAGCATGGTGCGTGAGGCATTGCTCACATCCGTGGCGTGGACCTTGCCGCCCGTGAGCTTCCACAGCAGCCAGGAGTCGATGGTTCCAAACGCGAGATGCCCGGCTTTCGCGAGCGCCTTCGCCTCCGGCACATTTTGGAGGAACCAATGCATCTTCGTCGCGGAGAAGTAGGCATCCACGACGAGTCCGGTCTTCGCGCCGATGCGTTTCGCCTCGCCCTTCGCCTTCAGCTTGTCGCAAAACTTCGCCGTGCGCCGGTCCTGCCACACGATGGCCTTCGCGATGGCTTTGCCCGTGCGTTTGTCCCAGGCAACCGTCGTCTCACGCTGATTCGTGATGCCGATGGCGGCGATGTCCTTTGCCGTGAGCTTCGCCTTCTTCAGCACCTCTTTCGCCATGCGGAGCTGCGTGGTCCAGATCTCCTCCGCATCATGCTCCACCCAGCCCGGCTGCGGGTAATGCTGCGTGAACTCCCGCTGAGCCACCGCCACGACCTTCCCGTGCGGGTCAAAGAGAATGCTGCGGCTGCTGGTCGTCCCTTGGTCGAGTGCGAGGAGGTATTTCATTGCGGTTGAGGCCACGATTGTTCATATCCACGCGCCGATGACAAGACTTTGTCCTGTGCCCAAACTCAAGATCGGCACAGCGTTCGACAGTCCTTGCCGCGCTCCGGCCTGTCCCTGGCCGTTTCTATCCATCATGAATGCACCTTTGATGAAACGTGACGGATCGAGACCTGACTTGATGGAGTACGATGGCTTCGATGAGCGGCCCTTCCTCGTTTTTTGGGAAATCACCCGGGCTTGTGCGCTGGCCTGCAAGCATTGCCGCGCCGAGGCCCAGTCGCATCGTCATCCCGATGAGTTGAATCGCGAGGAGTCGAGCCGTTTGATCCAGGAACTCGCCGAACTAAAGCCGCCCATGCTGATCCTCACGGGTGGAGATCCGCTCATGCGGCGGGATGCCCTCGATCTCGTGCGCGAGGCCACGGATGCCGGGCTGCACGTCAGCCTCAGTCCCTCGGCCACCGGCAAGCTCATGAACACCGACTTTGCCGAGATCAAAGCCACAGGCGTCGAGCTCATCTCCCTCAGTCTGGATGGCGCGACGCGTGAGACCCACGATGCCTTCCGCGGAGTCACCGGCACCTTCGTCCGCACCATTTCCGCTGTTCATCGGGCACATGCGGCGGGAATCGGCGTGCAGATCAACACCACCCTCACGCGTGGCAACCTGCACGAGTACGAAGCCTTCAAGCAGCTCATGTTTGAGCTGAAGCCGGAGATGTGGAGCGTCTTCCTGCTCGTACCGACAGGCCGCGCTCAGGCAAGCGATCTGCCCGATCCGCAGGACATCGAGCACGTGTTTCAGGACATGGCCACGCTCGTCGGCAAAGCGCCCTTTGCCATCAAGACGACTGAGGGTCACCACTTCCGCCGCGTGCTCATGCAGAAGCTCGGCGCTGAAGGCCGCCACCGCCCTGGCATGAGATCCCCGCTCGGCATCCGCGATGGCCGCGGCGTGATGTTTATTTCCCACACGGGTGTTGTCTCCCCCAGCGGCTTCCTGCCCTATGACTGTGGCAACGTCCGCGAGGAGCACCCTGGCGACATCTACCGCCATCATCCACTCTTCCGAGCCCTGCGTGACAGCGATGCTCTCGGCGGCAAATGCGGCCGTTGTGAATTCCGCACCATCTGCGGCGGTTCCCGCGCCCGCGCCTATGGCATGACGGGTGACTCCTTTGCCGAAGACCCCGCCTGTGTTTATCAGCCAAAGTAACAGCTCGAATTTGCCTAGCCATTCGTGAGACTTTGGATGTCTGCGATCACATCTACGTAGTCGGCGTGTGGCGGTGCTTCCGTCCGTTCAGCAGCGCGCCGATCCAGGTGTAGCGCGCAAGATATTCGTAGCTGACCAGCAGCAGCGCAAAGACACCGCCGCAGACCAGAAAGAACTTCAATCCCGGTGCGAGCAGCCAGTCACGCACCCAGAGCTGCGCCGCGATGACGAGCGGCAGATGCGTGAGATACATCCAGTAGGACGCATCGGAGAGATAGCGAATCCACGGCCGCTCCTGCGACACGAAACGACGAAACAGGCCCATCATCGCGGCGCTCATCACCCAGACGTAGATCACTTGAAGCAGGGTGGCGAGGCCGTGCGGCTTTGCGTCGCTGTAGGTCGCCGCGAGGCCGGCAGGATAAACAACCAGCAGCGCCAGCGGCAGTGTCAGCCACCAGCGACGGCCCAGGCGGCCTTCGTGGTCCTCACTGTCGAAGTACAGCGCGCCATAGCCGTAGAAGATGGCGTAGTAGGCCAGCAGATGCAGCGGCGGCAGGATGCTGGATGATGTATCCGGGCCGAAATTCGGCATCGCGCGACCCATGAACCACGCGGGAATCAAAGTGAGCGGCACCAGCCAGAGATAACTCAGCAATGAAGTGACCCAGCGGCGCGGCGCAGGCTTCCATCCGAGGCGATTCGCAATCCATGCGCACAGCGCAAAGCCCGCCACCATCCAACAGAGGAACCACAGGAACCAAAGATGACTGAAGATCGGCACCTGAGTCAGAAACAGCCAGATCACGAGCAACGGACGCGATTTCACCTCCCCGCCCCCGCCGAGCATCTGACGCACCTCCTGACGGCCCTTCATGACGGATTCCCTCTCCACCGGCACTTTCATGATCTGGGCGATGAATTGCGTTACGCCCCAGTCCACCAGCGTCGCGTCGAGCGCCGTCTCGCCGCGCTCATTCTTGATCTTGGCGTCGGCACCAGCCTTCAGCAGCTCGCGTGCGATTTTCGCGCGACCGAGAAACGCGGCTCCGTGCAAAGCGGTGCCGCCATCCCGATTCGCACGTTTTGCATCCGCGCCGCGCTGCAACAGCAGCTTTATGACTTCATGGCGCCCGAAGATGGCCGCGTAGCTCAGCGGTCTCACGCCTAGCACAGGATCAGGCGCATTCACCTCACCGCCGTCATCAAGCAGGCGGCGCACGAGGTCGCGATCTCCGGACGCGCATGCCTTCCACAAGGTCGGCGGCTCTTTCACAGCCCGGCGTGCCTCGGATTCCGCCGCGACCGCACCGAGCCAGAACATCACCGGCACGATCGTCAACGTGCCGAGCAGCAACGGCAGAAACATACGCTTGAACCGGTGTGCGATCACCGCACGCAGTCCGTGGCGTCGCCAAAGCATCGCCGTGAAAAAGCCGCTCAACACAAAGAACAGGGGCATTCGAAAGCCATGCACCACGCTGATGAGCACCTGAAACACGCCGCTCGTCCGCGAGTCCTGCACCACCCAAGGTCCGCCCGTGAAAGACAGCGCCGCATGCAGCGCGATGCCCAGCAGCATTGCAAACGCACGCAGGGCATCGAGATCGTGGCGTCGGCTGGAGGCGGGCGGGAGTTCCATGAAGTGCTCTCGTAAACGGTCCTGCTGCGCCGAGGTTTCGCGTTCGTTTTCACCCGCACGCAGTTATCAGCCGAAGTGACCGCCTGAATTTGCATCTTGATGAGCGCCCAAATTCGGCGAGCCTCGGGCCGCTCTGAAAAGCACCCGTAGCTCAGTGGATAGAGCAGTGGATTTCTAATCCTCTGGTCGCAGGTTCGATCCCTGCCGGGTGCGCTCTCTTGTATTCTTCAGGTAATGCTTGGTTTGTGCCGTGTTCTCGGCTTTGAGGACGAGCGATGAAAAAGTGGTTCCAGCCATTTTCTTGCCACTTTTTGATCCTATAACCCCCCATCAAAAGGCAGCCTGCGAGGGAGCGGCGGATCTTGCGCGGCACCCACTTGGTTGTCACTTTGCAG
>JBIKIA010000402.1:0-4812 GCA_044361885.1 Prosthecobacter sp.
TCGCCGTGTGGCGCTGGAACCCTTAATTTTCCAAGTGGAGGCGAGGGCGGGAATTGAACCCGCGCATACCGGTTTTGCAGACCAGTGCATTACCACTTTGCTACCTCGCCATGCTCTGTGAGCGATTTAAGGCTAGCGCAGTGAGATGAGGTGTCAACTGCTTGAGTCGAAACATGCAGACATGAGTGTATCAAGTGCTTCCCAGTAGTTTTGCGGTCGATCGTGCGGATAGCGTGACATCAATCCTTCCACCCAAGTCGCCACTGCCTCTGGCAGATCGGGTCTGGCTTGTGCCAGCTCTGGCGGGTCTGGATGCAAATGACTGGTGATTACCTCCGGCGTCGTGACTCCCGCATGA
This sequence comes from Prosthecobacter sp., assembly GCA_044361885.1. Lineage (GTDB taxonomy): Bacteria > Verrucomicrobiota > Verrucomicrobiia > Verrucomicrobiales > Verrucomicrobiaceae > Prosthecobacter. Next base: position 359 of record JBIKIA010000402.1, read on the forward strand.
GCATAGCGTCCGGTGAGCGCAAAGAAGAGTGTGCAGCCCAGCGAATAATAATCCGTGCCCTCGCCCAGTGCGCCATTCTCAAACTGCTCCGGTGCCATGGCATGAATCGAACCGACGAGCGGTTGCTTCGAGGCGTCTTCGATCCTGCGGGCTTCGCCAAAGTCGATCAGCTTCCACACACCATCGTCGGCCTGCATGAGGTTCGCGGGCTTTACATCGCGATGCAGGAATCCAGCACGATGAACCGAGTACAGCGAATGCAAGGCGCTGGAGGCGACCATGGAAAACTCATGCAGAGAAAGCGGATGATCAGTGGCCCTGACCTCCAAGGTCTGCCCGCCGAGCCATTCGAGCGCCAGATAGCCACCACAAGTCAGACGACCACTTTCACGAAGTTGGACCACATTGAGTCCATGGATCTGTTCGAGTGCGGTGACTTCACGTTCCCACTCCTGATATCCCGATTCATCCTTCAGCCGTTTCAGCGCCACAATCTGGCCACTGCGCTGGTCACGGGCACGATGCACCGTGCTGCGGGAGCCTTCCGCGACCTGTTCCAGCACTTCATAATCGTCGATCACACGCCGATGCTGCCTTGATTCAAAGCTCCCTGCAAGTCTGTCGCTTTGCCCATCGTTCACCGGCACCCACTATGCGTCTTCTCTCTTTCTTTACCTTGGGTCTTCTCCTCTCCTCCGCGCTCTCCGCTGCGGAGGCCAAGCGCCCCAACATCCTCTTCTGCTTCGCCGATGACATGGGGCGCTATGCCAGCATCTACCAACAGCTCGATGGCAAGGGCACGCTGAACGACATCATCCAGACGCCGAACATCGACCGCATCGCCAAGGAGGGTGTGCTTTTCAAAAATGCCCATGTCTGTGCCCCGTCATGCACACCCTGCCGCAGTTCCCTGCTCTCCGGCCAATACTTCTGGCGCACTGGACGTGCGGCCATCCTGCAAGGGGCGAAGTGGGACATGAGCATCCCGGCTTATCCGCTGCTGCTGAAAGACAGCGGCTACCACATTGGAAAAATGTACAAGGTTTGGTCTCCGGGTTCGCCTGCCGATGCACCCTACGGCCAGCAGGCACATGCGTATGAAAAGGCAGGGCGCCGGGTGAATGACTTCTCCGAGAACGTGACGAAGATGGTCGCCGAAGGCAAAAGCATCGAGGCATCCAAGCAGGAGCTTTATGACGAAGTCGGGGCGAACTTCGACGCCTTCATCACCGACCGAAAAGCCGACCAGCCTTTCTGCTTCTGGTATGGGCCGACGAATGTGCATCGCAAATGGGTCAAAGGCAGCGGTGCCGCGCTATGGAAGCTCGATCCCGAGCAACTCAAAGGCAAACTCCCCGCCTTTCTCCCCGACGTCCCTGAGGTGCGCGAAGATCTGGCCAGCTACTTCGGCGAGATCATGGCCTTTGATGCCTGCATCGGCGTGCTTTTGAAGAAGCTCGAAGCCATGGGCGAACTCGACAACACCCTCGTCGTCGTCAGTGGCGATCACGGCGCGCCCGGTTTCCCGCATGGCAAATGCAACCTCTACGACTTCGGCACTCACGTCACCCTCGCCGTGCGCGGCGCAGGCACGGTTGGTGGACGTGTCGTCGATGACTTCGTGAACCTCATCGACCTCGCTCCCACCTTCCTCGAAACTGGTGGGCTTACACCGCCTTCCGTCATGACCGGACGCAGCCTTGTCAAAGTCCTGCGCAGTGACAAAAGCGGCCATGTCGATCCTGAGCGCAACTACGTTATCACGGGCCGCGAACGCCATGTCGAGTCCGCTCGCGAGGGCTTCCTCCCCTACCCTCAGCGCGCGCTGCGCACGCCGGACTACCTCTACATCCTGAACTTCAAACCTGATCGCATGCCCATGGGCGATCCCGGCCAGCTCGATGCAAATGCCACCACGCTCACGGAAAACACTCACACCAGCTTTGCCGACATGGACAGCAGCCCCACCAAAGCATGGATCATCGGCGAGCGTGCCAACCCGCAATGGAAGAAGCACTTCGACTGGGCATTTGCTCAGCGTCCACGCGAGGAGCTCTATGTCATCGGCAAAGATCCCTTTGAAGTCACCAACGTCGCCAACGATCCCGACTACGCCACGGTGCGTGATCAAATGCGTGAGCGCCTCATGGGCGAACTCCAGCGCACCAAAGATCCACGAGTGGAGAACGACGGAGCCTTCTTTGAAACCGCGCCGATGGCCGGCCCGCTGCCAGATGATGTCGCGAAGCCAAAGCGTGCGAAAGGTCCCGGTAAAAAGAAGCCGTAACTGCTACAAACCCGAAGTCACACCCGGCTCGCTCAGCTCCCATGCTGGACCCGCCGCACGCACGGCCACAGCGGCGGCACCTTTCGGCCAGTCGGTCTCATGCTGAGTGCGGAAGGCGACTTCGACGGTCTGCCATTTTCCCTCGATCAAAGCCTGCACCACCCACCAGCGGGCCGCAGTGTCCCAGCGCAGATCGTCAAAGAACCAGCGCAGCTTCTTCCCCTCTGCGACGCGCTCCACGTGTGGTGCGGGCAGCGTCACCTGACTCAGCCAGGGACTCGCGGGCAGAATGGTGTGGATGTTGTAGGCGCGTTCTTTGGAAAGCGTGCCGATCTTGCCGAGGTCCTTGTCCAGCGCGCCGAAGTTCCAGTGGAAGTGCCCCGGCGACATCTGGAGCTGCTTTGACCGCGTGATGCTGATCTGCGCGAGGATCTCTCCTGCTTTGCGATCATCCCCCACCTTGCTCGTGTTCATGCCAGGCCAGATGTGACGGCCCAGCGTGTTCTCGCCGAGCCACCAGTCGAAGTAGGTGCCAAAGCCGAGCTTCGGGCGGTCGATAGTCCAGTAGAGCTGCGGCGTGAGGTAATCGACCCAACCTTTCTGCAACCAGCCGCGACTGTCAGCACCCATGTGTTCATAAGGATCAAGCCCGCCACCAGAGCCCTCTGGATAGTTAGGCCGCCACAGGCCGAAGGGGCTGATGCCGAACTTCACCGTGCGCTTCGTGGCTTTGATACCTTCGTAAATGGAGCGCACCGTGTCATCGACATTTTGCCGCCGCCAGGCCGTGAGCTCCAGCGCACCGCCGCCTGTCTTGTAGCGCGAGTAGGCGTCTTCATCGTGGAAGGGCACGGGCTTGCCGTCTTTGCCATTCACCGGATACGGATAAAAGTAATCGTCGATGTGGATGCCATCCACATCGTAGCGTCGCGTGACATCCAGGATCACATCCAGCACGCGCTGCCGCACTTCCGGCAGTCCAGGATTCAGCCACCAGTCGCGGCCATACTTCACCGTCCACTCAGGATGCTGTCGGCGCACATGATTCGCACTTGGGGCAAAGCGATCTCCAGCCAGCGCTCGATACGGATTGAACCAGGCATGTAGCTCCATCCCATGCTTGTGCGCCTCGTCGATGGCAAAGGTCAGCGGGTCCCACTTTGGCGATGGCGGCAGACTCATCAGCCCGCTGAGGTAGCAGGACCACGGCTCGATCTGCGATTCATAGATCGCCTCACACGCCGAGCGCACTTGGAAGATCAAGCAGTTCAATCCATGCTCATGCGCGCTCTCGATCAGCCGCTTCAGTTCCGCCTGTTGCTGGGCCACCGGCAGACCTTCCTGCGAAGGCCAGTTGATGTTATGCACCGTCGCGATCCACGATCCACGCAGTTCCCGATGCGGCATCGGCACGGAGAGCTGGGCGTGGAGGCTCGATACGAGCAGACACGCGGCGACGACCACTCGGTTACTCCGCCGCAGGTTCGATCTGAGATTCCGTAGGTTCATCGGCTTGGGGGGCATTGCCTTTTCTCACCAATCGCGCGCCATAGAAGCCATCGTGCCCGCTTTCGGCAGGGTTGATCTTCATTTCTTCTTCCAGCGTCCAGTCCTCACCATGCGTGGCGAGGAACTTCTGCACTTGCAGCTCGTTTTCACTCGGGAGGATGGAGCAGGTGGCATACACCAGCTTGCCACCGGGCTTCACCATGGCGCTGTAGCGCGTGAGGATGTCCTGCTGCTCGATGATGAGTCGGTCGATCTCCACCTCGCTGAGCTTCCACTTCGCATCTGGGTTGCGCCGCAGCACGCCGAGGCCGGAGCATGGCACATCGAGCAAGACACGGTCCGCGTAGTTGGCCAGGCGCTTGATGGACTTGCTGCCATCGATCAGGCGAGTCTCTACCACATCCACACCGGCACGTCCGCAGCGTTTGCGCAGCTCCTTCAGCTTCCAGTCATGCACGTCCAGCCCCAGGATGCGGCCCTTGTTCTGCATGAGAGCGCCGAGGTGCAGCGTCTTTCCGCCTGCACCGGCACAGGCGTCGATCACCTTCATGCCAGGCTCCACCTGGACAAAGGGTGCCACGCGTTGCGATGAAGCATCCTGCACCTCGAAGAGCCCTTCTTTAAAGGCCGCCATGGCAAAGACATTGTAGCGCTGCTG
>JBIKIA010000074.1:0-12882 GCA_044361885.1 Prosthecobacter sp.
TCAAACTACGGCGGTCAGTTTTCAGCGTGTTCGTGCGCAAATACACCTCTGCCGGATGATTCAGCGTCTCGCGGATAGCGGGCCAGGCATCGCCCAACTCCTTCGAACAGCGTGCATCCAGCCAGTCCGGGATGGAAAGGCGGATCACATCGGCCACCGGCAGCTTCTGCCGCACCCGGATGTCCTGCGCTCGGATGTCCTCCAGCTCTTCAAACGGCGGCAGATCTTTCCCGCTCGTGATCCACTGCGCCGCCCAGACACTCCAGAGTTCAATGTCGCCGATGCACTCGCGCTTCGCATGATCCGCGTCCGGCAGTCCAGCAAGATGCCAATACCAGCGCCAGTGCCGCACGCATTCATAGAGAGACTCCGCAAAGAGCCGCCGGTCTCGGCTGCCCCACTTGTGATGATTTTTAAAGGCAAACTCCACCGCCTTGTCCGAGTAGCGCCGGTCCACGAAGATGTCGTGCAGCGAACGAATGATCTGGGCGATGATGATATGGGGAACTTTCACCCTCTGAGATGGCGCTGGCTTGTCCGAGAAGCAAGCACGAGGGCATTGGGTGCTTCCCATCAGCGCCTCAAGACTCAGGTTTTCGACGGTGGATGAACTCGGCAAGCGGGCGGGCAGTCATGAGCCTTGATAGGGCGCGGTTCCTGCTTCACGCTGAGATCATGACTCTCACCCGCCTTGTTTCTGGTCTCGTTGGTGTGTTGATGCTGGCTTCATGCCAGGTGCCCGCACTGCCGGGGTTGCCTGGACGGGGGAGTGTGTATGGGGACCGGGCCGGGCCGAGCGGGTTCAGATCGGTGATCATCGATGCGGGACATGGGGGGAAGGACAGCGGAGCGCGCTCTCATGGGATGATGGAGAAGACCTATGCGCTGGACATCGCGAAGCGTGTGAGATCGAATCTTTCGCCGGGATACCGGGTGGTGATGACGCGGACGGATGATCGCTTCATCGAGCTCGATAACCGGGTGCATGTGGCGAGCCACAACTCGGATGCGATCCTGGTGAGCATCCACCTGAATCATGGCCGCAGCTACCGGGCGGGGCCGGAGACGTATTGGTGGCGGACGGACAGCTACTCGCTGGCCCGTCGGTTTCAGCAGCAGATGAATGCGGTGTGCCCGCATGATTCTGGCAATGCCGGGATGGTGAGGCGCAGGCTGCGGCTGACGCGAAATCCGACGATCCCCTGCGTGCTGCTGGAATGTGGCTATCTGAGCAATTCCCGCGACGCGCGTTTGCTGGCCACGGCGGACTATCGAGAGCGCATGGCACAGGCGATTGCGCGTGCGATCCGCGATCAAGCAGCGTATGGAGATGCGGGCATGGGCACCCTGCCCCGCCCGATTTATGCACCACCGAGCAAGGCATCCGATGCTCGTGGGTGATCCCCCACCAACCGTGAAACACTGTCTCTCTCTTCTCACCAGCGCACTGCTTGGCCATGCCGCAATTCTTCATGCTGAATCCTGGATTCTGACCGATGGCTCCAGCTTTGAGGGAAAAGTCAAAGTGGTGACACCCAGCTTGGTCATCTTCGCGCCGAGTGAGGGACAGGAGCGCGCGGTGGAAACCAGCAAGCTCTCTGAGGCGAGTCGCCAACTACTCGCCGAATGGCTCGGTCTCATCGCGAAAGCTGCGCCCACCCTTCCCGCTCCAGAAGAGACTGTTTCCAGAACGGTGGCACTATCCCATCCGGGACGAGATCCCAAGGCCATGGATGCCACCCAGATGGACCTCATTGATTCCCAGTATGGTCTCACGGGCAAGGTGGTCGGCGTCGTGAAAGAGGTGCAGACTCTCGGGAAAACGGGACATAAAAAGCTGACATTTGAAGGCACGGACTTCAATATTTTCATCAGCAAACGCTTCCTTGAAAAGAGCAGCGAATGGAAGCTCGATGGTCTCGAGGGCAAGACCATTCAGATCACGGGCGAGATCGCCAGATATCAAGAAGTGGTGCAGATCGCGGCGAAGGAGCCTACGCAGATCGAGGTGCTGCCGTGATCAGGCCCAGGCGCTGCGCAGGAGGCGGAAGAAGTTTCCGCTCATGATGCCCTCGATGTCTTCCAGGTTGTAGCCACGCTTCGCGAGCATGTCAGGAATGCGGGCGAGATCGGCGATGGTGTCGAGATCGGCGGGAGTCTGCTCTGTGCCGTAGCCTCCATCGAGATCGGTGCCGATGCCGCTGTGCTTCGCATTGCCAGCGAGTTGGGCGATGTGGTCGATGTGGTCGCAGATGACTTCGAGTTTCAAACCCGTGCTCTGGGGCGTGGTAGTGCCGCGAATCCAGCCGGGGATCATCATCCAGGCATCCAGCGCCGCGCCGATGACAGCGCCACGGGCAATGAGCGCCTTGATCTGCTCATCGCTGAACTGGCGCACATCGGGGACGAGCGCGCGGCAGTTCGAGTGGCTGGCCCAGACTGTGCCGCCGAAGATGTCTAGCGCCTCCCAGAAGCTGTCATCGGAGAGATGGGTGACATCGAGGATCATGCCGAGACGGTCCATCTCCTGAATGAGTTCCCTTCCCTGTGGAGTCAGTCCGCCGGGCGTGTCGTGGCCCATGGCGTAACGGCAGATGCCATAATGCGCAGGTCCCATGGCACGCAGGCCCTGCTCCCAGGCGCGCTCCAGATGCCCGACGGTGCGAATGCTGTCGGCACCTTCGAGACTGAGAATGTAGCCGATGGACTTGGTTTCATCGGGGATGCTTTCATCATTCCAGAGGGCGATGGCAGCTTCTAGTTCCGCCACCGTGCGGATCGGCGTCATGTGACCGTCCTCCTCCATGGCACGATACCAGGAAAGCTGACCCTGCGTCTCCGACCAGGCCTGCTCCGGGGACATCCAGTTCGCGATGGGCGAGACGCCGGGCATGCAGCCTGCGAGCTGAGTAGCCACGCAGATGCCCACTTTGCCCTGTCGCATTTCGGGGAAGGCCGTGGTGCCTGCCGCGCGACCTTTCCCTTTCACGCCTGCCTCACGGCGACGGATTTCATGGACGGGAAGCCGGAGGTCGCGATTGAAGCCGCCGAGGGCATTGAGACTGAGGTCGAGGTGGGCGTCGAAGATGAGCATGGGAGAGATGAAAATAACGCGGATGCAGCAATGAATCCTGCGTGCGAGTCGTTCCCAACGCGAGTTCCTTCCGCCATGAAAACATTCCTCCTGCTTCACTTCATCACCCTCACTGCGCCGCTGCTAGCGGGTGAAAACCTCGCCAGTGCAGTGCTATATCCGCGCATCGTCGGCGAGTGGACTGCCGCAGGTGAACTCGCCCTCATCTGCCCGCCCGTGGCGGAAGTCAGCCCCGGCCATTTCTACAGGACCGAAGCCGCCAAAGACCCGAAAGTCACCGCCATCTATCACACGACCAACAGCAGCACGTTCAAGGTCGATGACCCGAAGGTGAATGTGAAGGCGATGAACCTCGTGGCGGAATTTGCCACCGAGGGTGGCATGATCGTGAAGCAGGCGGAGCAGTGGTATCTGCTCGGGAAGCGTGATGGAACCGAAGGTCTGCAACGAGCGAAACTGGAGTGGCAGGAACTCGCACCCATCTCCCCGCGTCAACCTGATCCAAAGAATCTCCGCGTGGCGCTCTTTGACGACTACGGCAGCTTTGGCAAAGGCGTGCCGCGCTGCAACGAACTGCTGCAAAAGGCAGCGGCCGTGAAGGTCACTCTCGTCAAGCCTCCGCTCATCCGCGAAGGCGGGCTGAAGGACTTCGATGTCGTCATCTTCACCGGCGGCAGTGGTGGCAAACAAGCGGGCACGCTAGGCCTCATTGGGCGCGAGCAGGTGCGGCGTTTTGTGGAAGCAGGCGGCGGCTACGTCGGCATCTGTGCGGGCAATTACCTCGCCTGCGATGGCTTCTCCTGGGGCGTGCATGTGCTCGATGCCAAAACCAAGTCCTCGAAATGGGCGCGGGGTGTGGGCGATGTGAAGATCGAGTTCACCCCGAAAGGACGCGAGATCCTGGGCATGCCCGAGGGCATCCTCGACATTCGTTATGCCAACGGGCCGGTCTTTGATCCGGGAGGCGATGATGCCATCGCTGACTTCGAGCCGCTCGCACACTTCCGCAGCGAATTCGCCAAGAATGGCGCGCCTGTCGGTGCCCAAGTGAATTCACCCGCCATGGTCGCGGGCAGCTATGGCAAAGGTCGCGTACTGTGCAGCAGTCCGCATCCTGAGCAACAGACTGGCATGGAAGCCTTCGTCGAACGCGCGGTCCGCTGGGTAGCGGGACAATGATACCTCAAGGCAGACCGAGCGCTGTTTTCACCGCAGCCTCAATGTCGCCGCCTTCAGGCTCAGCATCGGAGCCGTAGCGAGAGATAAGCTTGCCATCTTTGCCGAGAAGAAACTTTTCAAAGTTCCACTGCACGTCTTTGCCAGAGGCCAGTTCCGTGAAAAGCGGGTGCTTGCCTTCGCCAGTGATCTGCACCTTGGAGAACATGGGGAAGGTCACACTATAGCGGCTAGTGCAGAATTGCTTGATGTCCGACTCGCTACCGGGCTCTTGACCACCGAAGTCATTGCAGGGGAAACCAAGCACCGTAAAACCCTTGGCGGCGTATTTATCATGCAGCGCCTGCATCCCCGCATACTGCCCGGTGTAGCCACACTCGGAGGCCACGTTGACGATGAGCACCACTTTGCCAGCGTAGTCTTTTAGCGATGCGTCCTTGCCGTCGATGGTCTTGAGCGGGATGCTCGAAAGATCAGCAGCAGAGGCAAGGGCGGTCATGACGAGAGAGGCAAGGAGTGTTTTCATGGGAAGTGCGGGGTTCGCAGCATGAGCAATACGACTCAAAGCAACGTGTCGTAGGCACGACCTTCTTTCTTATCGAAGAAGTTCATGAAGGCACGGTTAACGACGGCGAAACCTCCGGGCGTGGGATAATCGCCACTGAAATACCAGTCGCCAAAGCTCGGTCCACCATCGAGATCGAGAGCCGCATGGAGGCCGGGGATTGTCTGGAAGATGATCTTCACCTCGCCCTTCCATGAAGTGCGGGTGGGATAAACGAGTTGGGCGATCTTGGCGGAGATTTCCTCGGCGGTGAAAGGCGCGTAGATGGCCTTCACGGCGTTGCCCATTTCTTCACGCGGCTTCTTCAACTCGGCGACGCAGGCGTTGTAGGTATCTCGCAGGATGTGGCGCATATTGCGTTCCTTGAGCAGGCTGACAGCAGCCTGGAAGGCGATGAATTTGCCCAGCTCGGACATGTCGATGCCGTAGCAGTCGGGATAGCGGATCTGCGGCGCGGTGGAGAGCACAAGAATGCGCTTCGGATTCGTGCGAGCGAGGATGCGCAGGAGGGAGGTCTTCAGCGTGGTGCCACGAACAATGCTGTCATCGATGACAACGAGATTGTCCTGATGGGTAACTACGCCGTAAGTGATGTCATAGACGCTGGAGACGAGTTCATCGCGTCCGGTTTCGGAGGCGATGAAGGTGCGCATCTTGATGTCCTTAAGCGCGATCTTTTCCGCACGCGGCCAGTTGCGCAGGACGAGTTCGTCGAGCTTAGCTTCATCCATCTCGCCTTTGGAGAGCATCTCCATGATGGCATCCTTGACGGCCACACGACGGCTTTTGCGCAGGCCGTCGAGGAATCCGAAGTAGGCGGTCTCAGCGGTATTCGGAATGAAGCTGAGCACCGTGTGCTCGAAGTCGTTTTCGATGCCTTCGATCACCTGTTCCACGAGCTGCTCGCCAAGGCGTTTGCGCTGCTTGTAGATTTCGGAGTCATTGCCACGGGAGAAGTAGATGCGCTCAAAGGAGCAGGGCTTCGGCTCACGCACGTCGGTGAACTGCTCCATCGTGAGGGTGCCGCAGGACTTCATGATGGCGACATGCGCGGGAGGCAGTTCTTTGATCTCTGCCTCGGGCACTTCGAGCACGGACATGAGAGCGACGCGCTCGGAGGCAAAGGCGAGAATCTCGTCATTCTCGTAATACCAGCAAGGACGGATGCCGCTCGGGTCGCGCATGACGAAGAGATCGCCACAGCCGATGACACCGACGATGGCATAGCCACCATCCCAGATCTGGGCGGACTTGCGGACGATGTCGCCCACGTCGAGGCGCTGGCTGATGTGGTGTGGAATTTCCGTGCCGGGCATGCCGCCATCACGCAGTTCATGATAGAGCTGGGTGTGGGCTTCATCGAGTTGGAAGCCGATCTCCTCCAGCACGCTCTGTGTATCCGTTCCGAAGACAGGATGCTGGCCGCGCTGCATCATCACGCGGTTAAGTTCCCCGGAGTTCGTGAGGTTGAAATTCCCCATCACCATGAGGCTGCGTGTGGGCCACGTGGTGCGGCGCAGGTAAGGATGCAGGCAGGCTTTGCCAAGTCCGCCTGAGGTGCCGTAGCGGAGGTGGCCGATATTGATCTCACCGGCGAGTTCAAACTCGCGTTTGATGGCCTCGGGGTCCTCCTCGAAAGGCAGATGCTCCATGCCGGTCTCGTGACGCTCTTCTTTGCGCTCCCCGTCGATGCGGCGGGCTATGCGCTTGTAGTCCTTGCGGATGTCGGCAAAGACCTGGCCCATCTGCTCCACGGACACATCGAAGCGCTCGCGGAAAAGGTAAGGCGCGCCGGGCGGCATATCCAGCTTGCAACAGCCGATGCCGATGCCGTCCTGGCCGCGATTTCGCTGCTTGGCCATCAGAGAGGCCAGGAGGTTGAACCCATAGAGCGCCGTGCCGTAGGTGTCCTGGTAGTAAGCCAGGGGCTTTTTCAGTCGCACGACGGCTAGGCCGCACTCATGTCGGATGGAATCGCTCATTCAGGGGTGGGAGAGCACCCATCCTTGGCAGCGATTACGGCCAGCGCAAGAGGGGAGAATCAGAGAACTGGAAACACTGAAAAAGTGAAAGATTTCCTTGCGGCATCGAATCACCATTTCTGCTCGTAGCCATTCTACTCCTACAATAAGTCACGATCCGGCGGCAGGAGTGGGAGCTTGTGTGTGGTGAAGGTGCTCATGGCGGGGAGTAACGCGTCGGAATGAGGAAATCTAAAGGAAAGGTTCCCCCACCCTTCCCGTAATCTCCGCCCATCATGAAGTCCCTCCTGCTTTCTCTTTTTCTTGCGTTGCCCGCTGCCGCACAGCTCGAACTCAAATCCGGTGACAGCATCGCCATCATCGGCAGCGGTGTGGCGGATCGGGCGCAGCATTATGGCTGGTTGGAAAGCATGATCGTGGCGGCGAATGCGGACAAAGACCTCACCTTCCGCAATCTCAGCTTCTCCGGCGATGAAGTGCAGACCTGGCATCGCATCGACGGCTTTGGCTCGCGGGATGAATGGCTGACGAAGGTGAAGGCGGACGTCATCTTCGCCTTCTACGGCTACAACGAATCCTTCAAGGGCTACGAAGGCATCGACACCTTCAAGACAAACCTCGCGAAGCTGATCGAGGACACGAAGAAGCAGAACTACAGCGGCAAAGGCAACCCACGCATCGTGCTCTTTTCGCCCATCGCGCTGGAGAAGCTGGACAACCCTAGCCTGCCACCCGTGGCCGACAAGAACACGAACATCCAGAACTACACTGCCGCCATGAGCGAGGTGGCTGCGGCTTCGGGCGTGACCTTTGTGAACCTCTTCGAGCCGACGCTGAAAGCGTATGAATCCGAGAAGGAAGCGCTCACGCTGAATGGCCTGCTGCAAAACGCGCTGGGTGACAAAGCCATCGCGGCAGCCGCCTTCAAAGCCATCACGGGCAAAGACGCGCCTGTGGTGAGCGACAAGCTGCGCGAGGCCATCGTGGACAAGAACTGGGAGTGGTATCAGCGCTACCGCACGGTCGATGGCTACAACATCTACGGTGGCCGCAGCGGCCTCGCCTACACGGCTGGCGTCGGTGGTTTCAAACAAAACGAGCAGAACCCGGAGAAGCCCTACATCTCCAACTTTCAAACGATGAAGCAGGAGATGAGTCAGCGCGATGTGAAGACGGAAAACCGCGACAAGAAGGTCCATGCCATCGCCAAAGGTGGCGACCTCGAAGTGAAGGACGACAACCTGCCGCCGGTGGAGACCGTGCCATCGAATATGCCGAACCCGAAGGAAGGTAAAGAGTTCAACAAGGTGCCGATGACGGGCATGAAGTTCACGCCGGAAGGTCTCGTGGCCTTCCCCGATGCCGCTGCGGCGATGAAGGACATCGTCACCGAGCCAGGCCTCAAGATCACGCTTTTCGCCGATGAGAAGCAGTTCCCCGAACTCGTGAATCCCGTGCAGATGGCCTGGGACACGAAGGGCCGCCTCTGGGTCGCTGCTTGGCTGAACTACCCCGAGCGCACACCGACCAGCAAGAAGGGCGACAGCCTGCTGATCTTTGAAGACACGAACGGCGACGGCAAAGCCGACAAGATGACGGAGTTCGCCGATGACCTGAACTGCCCCACCGGCTTCCAGATTTATAAAGACGGTGCCATCGTCATGCAGAGCCCCAGCCTGCTCTACATTGCCGACACCGATGGCGACGGCAAAGGCGACAAGCGCGAGCGTCTGCTCACCGGACTTTGCGCCGCAGACAGCCACCACGAGACCTGCTACCTCAGCTATGACAATGGCGGCGCGATCTACCCGAGCGATGGCGTCTTCCACCGCACACAGGTCGAGACGCTCTACGGCGTCGTGCGCAACACGAACGGCAGCATTTACCGCTACGATCTGAACGCGAACAAGCTCGAGCGCTTCACCACCGATGCCTGCGTGAACCCGCACGGCAAGATCTGGGATCGCTGGGGCAACGCCTATTTCACCGATGCCACCGGCAATGTGAACACCTTTGCCGAAGCCTCCTCCTGCTACATCCCGCTGGAAGGTCGCGGCAGCGCGAAGCTGAAGGAGTTCTGGAAGCGTCCCGCGCGCCCAAGCCCCGGCAACATGATCATCGCCAGCCGCCACTTCCCCGACGACTGGCAGAACAACTTCCTCAACACGAACGTCATCAGCTTCCAAGGCATCTGGCGCGTGCCGCTCATGCAGGATGGCGCTGGCATGAAGGGCGAGGTCAGCAACGAACTCGTCAAAGCCGACCCCGCCGTGTACCCGACCTTCCGCCCGGCCTGCATCAGCGTCGGTCCTGATGGCGGCCTGTATTTCTGCGATTGGGCAAACGCCATCATCGGCCACATGCAGCATCATCTGCGTGACCCGAACCGCGACCACGGCCATGGCCGCATCTACAAGCTCACTTATGAAGGCCGCGAGCTGCTGAAAGCACCGAAGATCGATGGCGAGCCATTGGATAAGCTCTTCGATGTGCTCAAGGTCTGGGAAGATGTGAACCGTCAGCGCGCGAAGATCGAGATCGCCAAACATCCGAGTGAAGAAGTCACCGCCGCTGCCAAGAAGTGGCTCGCTGGTTTGGACAAAGCCGATGCGGAGTATGAGCACCATCGCCTCGAAGCCCTGTGGGCGCTGCAATGGAACGGCATCGTCGATGTCGAACTGCTGAAGTCCGTGCTCGCCTCCCCCGAACCCCGCGCCCGCGCTGCGGCGACTCGTGTGCTTTGCTATCAAAAAGACAGCGTGCCCGATGCTCTCGCGCTGCTGAAGATGGCCGTGAATGACGACGACATGCGCGTGCGGATGCACGGCGTGCGTGCCCTCAGCTTCTATGAGCCGACCGACAAAGCCGAGCAGGCCCTGGAGATCGCTTATGACGTGCTGAAGCACCCGACCGACGACTACATCAAGCACGTCTTTGGCGAATGCCAGAAGGGCCTGCAATCCGTGCTGAAGAGCAAGGTGCTGCCGAAAGATCCTGGCGCGCTCGCCGAGTTCATCGCCAACACGAAGGACAATGATTTGAATGGCCTGCCGGACATCGAACCCGTCCTCATCGAGAAACTCACGCGTCCCCGGCTTCAGGCCATCGTGCGCATGAATGCGCTTGAGGCTCTCGTGAAGCTCAAGGGCAACGACCGCCCGCTGGAGATCATCAATCTCTTGAAGCTGCTCGATTCCAAAGAAGGCAGTGGCAGCACGGCGGATGAGGTCGGCAAGATGATGCTCACGGACAAAACAGGCATCGTCACGCGCCATGGCCTCGCTTTGAAGGCGCTCGCCAAAGATGCCAAGACCGCACAGGTCAAACGCGCCGCCTTTGCCGCGCTCGTCTATGCCGCGCGTGGTCCCGATGAGATCTGGAAGGAAACCGCCAGCGATGGCGGCCAGCTCAATTACCTCGTCGAGTCCATCGCCAATCTCCCCGCGAGCGAGGCCGCGCTGCGCACGAAGTTCCAGCCGCACCTCACCGCCCTGCTGAGCGATGGCAAACTCAACGGCGGCCGTCTCCGCGCCGTGCTCACCGCCCTGCCACTGATGGGCCCCGACCATGCCTCCGCGAACTTCAAGATCGTGGCCCAACACCTCATCGAAGGCAAAGAGCGCAACACCGCCGCGAAGGCGCTGGTGAAGTTCCCGAAAACGATGTGGGACGCTGCGCAGGCCAAGCCGATCACCGACAGCGTGCTCGCCTACGCCACCACCGTGAAGCCCGCTGATCGTAGCAAGCCCGAGTATGTCGAAGTCATCGCCGCCGCCAAAGAAATGGCCGCGCTTCAAGGCGATGCTGCCAAGGCCATCCTCGATCAGATCCGCGCCGTGAGCGTCGATGTCTTCATCGTCCACACCGTCCACGAGCAACTCCGCTATGACACCACGAAGCTCGAAGTGAAGGCTGGCAAGCAGTTCGAAGTCATGTTCGAGAACGACGACGGCATGCCGCACAACTTCGTCATCGTCCCACCCGGTAAGCATCTGGAGATCGGCAACGCCGCCATGACCATGACGCCCGACAAGCTCGACAAACAAGGCCGCGCCTTCCTGCCCGCCAAGTTTGAAAAAGAGATCCTCGCCGCCACCAAGCTCCTCGAACCCGGCCAGAAAGAGACGATCAAAATGCGTGCCCCCGGCCAGCCCGGCGAATACGAGTTCGTCTGCACCTTCCCCGGCCACGCCATCATCATGTGGGGCACTTTGAGCGTGACAAAGTAACGAGGGGATTCCTAATCTCTCGTAATGGAAAAAGGAGGAGGACATTCTGAAACATCTCCAGACGGCAAATGGACCGTCTCCGTCTATGATGGATTAGGGGCCGACGTCGAAATGGTGATATTAGAGGTGTTTAAGGGAGCGGATATACAATACCGCCAAGTTCCCGTTTTGGTCTATACCTCGCCATTGCCAGGATTCTATGCGAGATCGGATAAGACCACAGCGACTTGGTCCGAGGATGGGAAAGAATGCCATTTCAAGCTGTCAGCTTACTGCGGAGAGCCATCACTGATCGTGGTTCCTTCGGAAGGCCGAGTGACTTTCGATCCGCTCGCTTGCTTCGGTTATCGAAAAGCGATTGATCCGGAGATTTGGGTCCTCTTATTTGGAGGGTTAGCTCTGGCCTACATTCTTGGCCTGCTTACGCGAGGTGCCAAAAAATCGCAAGCATGACAATACATCTCGCGGCTGCGCCGGCCCTCCGGTGCTTTAGAGTCTCCACGGACCTGCGGAAGCTGGAACTCACCGCTCCTCGACCCATCGGGGAGCTGGGTAGCTGCCGAGGACTTTGACGGTGGAGCCGAGCTGCGTGAGCTCTTGGATGACTTCTTTCAAGGTGGCATCCTCGTGATGGCCGCTGATTTCGAGGAAGAACCGGGCCTGGGTGCCGGTGGCGTCGTCGAGCACGGGCCGGTTTTCGATCTGGCGGACGTTGACGTTGCGGGTGGCGAAGACTTTGAGGACTTCCAGCAGGGCTCCGACGCGATCTTTGGCGTGGACGACGAGCATGGTGTTGTCATTGCCACTGGGGTCGCCACTGCGTCGGCCGAGGATGATGAATCGGGCACGGCTGGAGACCTCGCTCGGGCTGGCGGCGATGACTTTGAGTTCGTGCAGCTCAGCTCCCAAAGGTGTGCCGAGGGCGGCGACGCCCTTTTCCGTCTCGGCATGAGTGGCGGCGAGACTGGAGGAGGCGCTCTCGATGAGCTTCACGCCGGGGAATCGCTGCGCCAGCCAGACACGGCAGGGGGCGATCATCTGCGGATGGCCGTAGATGGCGGACGGCGGGGAGTCGTCGTCCTGCGCCATGACGATGGTTTCCACCTTCCAGAGGATCTCGGCGTAGATCTGAAGCTGGGCATCGACGAGGTGATCCAGCGTGTGATGGACGGCCCCCTCGGTGCTGTGCTCGATGGGCAGCACAGCGTAATCGACTTCACGGGAAGCGACGCAGGCAAAGGCTCCCTCGATCGATGCTTCGGCGATGTATTCGACGCTGTTACCGAACTTGTGGACGGCAACTTGATGGGTCCAAGAGCCGGCAGGTCCGAGGTAGGCGATCTTGAGGCTGTCCTCCAGGGCGAGAGCGGCGCTCATGATCTCGCGGAAGATGGAGCGGATGGCTTTCTCGGTGAGTTTGCCGTGCTGGGCAGTGTTGATCTGGCAGAGCTTGCGCAGGAGAGCTTCTTCACGACCGGGGACGTAGATGTCGAGCCCGGCTTTCTTTTTCACCTCGGCCACTTCGAGCACGAGGTCGGCGCGCTGATTGAGCAGACGGATGAGCTGCTCGTCGATGGCATCGATCTGGACGCGGATACCGCCAAGTCCCTGAGCGGCCTGCTCTGGTGCGTCTGGAGCTGGGGGCTGATCGGGCATGGCGGGGGTGGTTTACTCGGCGGCGGTTGCTGCGCCAGCCTCAGAGGCAGACTCCTCGGCGAAGTCGGCCAGCGGCGCTGGCTCCAGGGAAAGCTGGGTCTCACTCGGAGCCGTAACCTGCTCTTCAGGAGCACTGGGCAGCTTCACACGGCGGAGTTCCTGGGCGTTGGGCAGCTCATC
>JBIKIA010000549.1:0-3685 GCA_044361885.1 Prosthecobacter sp.
TCAATCCGCGCTGGAGCGGCCAGCGTTTGGCGATCCAGGTCATCACAAACCAGGCGATGGACATGAGGATGATGACTGCGGCGGCCATGAAGGCTGCTTTGGAGATGAGAAAGAAGAATCCAAAGCTGATCAGGAAGATGCCTGATGCTTCGAGGAAGCTAGGTCGGTGCCTGACGAACTGCCAAAAGTACATCACGAGCACGAGAAGGTCGATGCACCGCAGCAGGAGGAATTGTGTCCCTGGCGACCACACGTGAGCAATGCCAAGCGACACCTGGGAAGCAATCACAGCGAGCACGCTGGGACGAATGCAAGCGAGCCAGGGATGCCGCACATACTCTGGGACATCAGCAGTGGGTTCAGCGACAGGCATCGGCATCGCCTTACCTCAACGGCGAAGGCTTGCAAATACTCTAGGCAGTCGCGCGAGGGCGACTGCTGCCGAGAAGCCAGAGGAAGAGGGCGCTCACGAGCAATGAAGAAAGACCAACATGGAGGACTTGGGCGATGGCGAGGATGCCGACATTGGCGAGCACAACGCCGAGCAGCATCTGGCTGACGATGATGGCCGTGATGGAGATTTCGAGCCAGCCACGATGGGCCAAGCCTCGGCAGCGACGGAAGAAGGCGATGCCGGAGAATAGGATGAGCCAGGAGAAGCTGCGGTGAATGAGGTAAACCCAGCTCGACTCCAGTTCGTGCACCCATTCGGCGCGCGTGTGACCGGCGTGGGAACGGGCGAGTTCGTCGGTGAGTTCACGCACTTGAGAGCCGAGGACACCTTCAGTGACGATGAGGGCAAACAAGACGCAGGCGAGCGAGCGAAGCTTTGAATCGGGTTCTGATTTCCAAGCCAAGGACCATGGTCTCTCAGTCCCTCGCCAGGCGGTGTAAACGAGCACGCACAGCAGCAGGATGGCGAGTGCCATGTGAAGGGTGATACTACCCGGATTTAATGCGCTAAGAACCACACGGCGGCCAAGCCATGCGTTCACGCCGACGAGAATGACGGCGAAGGTGGAGGTGAGGAAGATCACTGGGCGGCCTTTTCGCCATTCGAAGAAGGAAGCGAACCACATGACCATCACGGAAAGGCCGACGGGGATGCTGGTTAGCCGGTTGAGGTATTCGATCCACGTCGCGACGGGATTGAACTCGGCTCTGAGTTTTTCCGGCGTGATGGAAGCGGGATCACGCCCCATGGCTGCGGCTTTGAGTCGGAATTTTTCGAGGTCGAGCTTCGTGAAGTCGATCTCCTCAGCCGTGGTAGGCGGAACCCAGCAGCCATAGCACTTCGGCCAGTCGGGGCAGCCGAGACCTGAGCCGGTGGTGCGAACGATCGCCCCCACAAAGATCAGGATCTCGATGGCCACGAAGGCGAAGAGGGCGATGTGTTGGAAGCGGGAGAGTTTCATCGGGAAAGAAGAACGCTGCCTGGAGGTGATCCGAGGCAGCGTTCGCAAATGGTTAGGAAGATGGCGGCGATCTCGTCGCGAGCGTCAAATTTAGCGGGCGGCGACGGGAGCAGGAGCCGCGTTCTTCGCAGCGGCGTTGGTGGACATCTCTTTAGCCCAGTCGTCATATTCCTTGGGCTCCATAACTTCGATCACGGCCTTCATCTGGGCGTGGCCCGGGCCGCAAAGCTGACCGCAGATGATGTCCCAAGTTCCTGTTTTGACGGGCTTGAACCACATGTGAGCTTTCACTCCTGGGCAGGCATCCTGTGCGGCGCGCATGGGGACGATGGCGAGGTTGTGGATGACGTCCTTGCTGGCAACGTCAATGATGACGGGACGGCCCAGCGGAAGCTTCATGGTGCCTGGATTGACGAAGTCATCCTTGCCGTTCGGGTCGTTGAGTTCGCGACCCGTGGCGTTGTTTTGGGAGACAGCCCGGAGGCTCCAAGTGCTGAGCATCATGTCGTTGCCTGGATATTGGAAATTCCAGAGGAACTTCTCACCCAGGGCACGCATCTTGATGGTGTCGGCGCTGGTGGGATATTCATCGGCCTGATGGAACCAAAGGGGGAAGGCAAAACCGAGAAGGAGAATGGCTTCGACGATCACGACGCCGATCTCGATGTGGGTGGTGGCGTGACCACGGACACCATGGTAGTCAGCTTTGGGATTGTTGCCCGCACGATACTTCCAGAAGACATAAGCGAGGTAGGTAGACCAGCCGATGAACAAGACGAGCATGACCCAGTGGACGAAGCCAAGCATGTGATCCAAGAGGCCACCGTGCTCGGACGCATTCTGGGTGATGCCGAAGGGGATGTTGATGTCTGAGATACTCATGTCAGGTCAGCGGGGGGAAGTTGAAAAATCAAAGGGGTGCGCCGAGGCGCTGTTGCTTGCGGGCGAAATTGAAAACGACCAAGGCGACACAGGCCATGCCAAGGACGAGGAAGCCAAGCATGACGAGCACAGCGAGATCCTGAGCCTGGGCGATGAGGCTATTGGGATCGGCTTTGCAGGTGGCGCAGGAGAGAATGGTCATGATCAGATGATGATTTGACGGGACTTTTTAACAAGGTACCAGATCGAGTAAGCGATCAGGACGAGGCTAGTCCAGCCGGCGATTTGTCCGATACCAGTGATACCGAGCTCGACGGCCTTCTCGGGTGCCATGCGCGTCCACAACCAAAACCCACCGTCGCAGAGAACTGCGAAGAAGAGGAAGATGTAGTGGAAGTGCTTGAGCGACATGGGAGAAGGTAGATGAACTGCGAACCGATCAATGAGCGTAGAAATCCTTGAAAACCAACGGATCAAGGCTGCTCCAATAGAAAAGGAGGAACAGGGCAGTCACGAAGACGACGGTGAAGGCGAGGAACTTATAGATCAACTTGGCCTCGTGATTGAGATGCATGAAGATCAAGGCGACGAGACTTGCCTTGATCGTGGCAAGAATCATACCGACCACGATGTTCTGACCATGGGTGGCGAGCTCGACAGTCGAGAGCCAAACTGTGAGGACGGTGCAGACGGCAAGAATGCCACCAATCCAGAGGATCTTGCGGACAGATTTTTTGATTTCTTCGGGGCTATCAGCCATGACGTGAGTTGGGTGAAAGTTACAAGGAAAGGACTACAGAAGATAAAGAAGCGGGAAGAGGAAGATCCAGACGAGGTCAACAAAGTGCCAGAAGAGGCCACCGACTTCGACGCGATTGGCGAGACGCTCAGGGTCTTCGCGGAGCATTCTCCCATTGAAGATAACGAAGTAAGCCAGGACGAGCGCGCCAGCGACAACGTGCAGTCCATGGAGACCCGTGAGGGTAAAGTAGATGGCGTAGAAGCTGTTGAGTTTCGGTGTGAAGTTGGAGAAGAAGTAAACGTCTTTGCGCTCAAGCTGGACTTCGGGGTGGTGGCTGGCGTGAGCGTCTCCATGCTCGGCAGGAGCGTGTGCTTCCGCCTTGTGACCACCTTCACCATGAGCAACTTCGGGCGTAGACGATGTGATATGAAGATAAAAGAGATGCTTCTGCTGGGTGGCGCTTTTGTTGGGGTCTCGGGAGTCGCCGTATTTCTCTTTGAACTCGGTGGCGGCGTGGTCGCGCTGCTCAACGAAGGCTTTTTTCCAGGCAGTGCCGAGGTAGTGCTCATTCCAAGCGAGCGACTTTTCTTTGTCAGGTGTGCCGCGAAGATCGACACCATCCACTTCGAGGGTCATCTTGTCATTC
>JBIKIA010000336.1:0-5470 GCA_044361885.1 Prosthecobacter sp.
ATCGCGCTCGGTTACCGAGGATTGATGGACGACATCTCAGGGGGGGGTAGCAACTTCCACAATTTCTTTAGCGCAAACGACTTTGCATTGAAGACAGGGACAACGGCAGTGATTGGGCGCACGAATTGGGAGAGCAACCAAATCGACCACAAGCCCAATTGGTTGTATTACTACTTCCACCGTCCTGATGCTTCCGGCACAGCCAAGAATCGACGGGAATCAGGCTGGGCGTGGGATCCTCAAGGGCGAGACATTACCGATCATCATGAAGTGATGTCGTTTATCGCAAGACCACGTTCGGAAGCTCTCGGCGCACGAATCGGAAACACCAGTGGGTTCACGCCTTTCAACTTGGCCACAATACCTCGTTACCCGTTTGGCACCGATCGCACCGAGCATAGCGGCCAGTATCAGCGCCCGATTCAGAAGACGAACATGTTCTTCAATACTCTGCTCGATAGCATGGATGTCGGGTTCAACTTCCTGGATGACTCGTCGCTATGAAACCGTCCACTAAGACCGCCTATTTTGTTTTGCTGATTGCGCTCGCCATTGCAATCGGCTGGTGGATGTCTAGCCCCAAGAAGACAACGCCGCCAGTGGTGGCGGCTGTTGCGCCAGCGTCAATCACGCCGCCGGCAGCAGTGCAGCAGCCCATCCAAACCGACACTCCGCCTGAGATCGTGCAACCGCACGCTCGCACCCCATATCTTGGGCTTGCTGATCCTCGATGGGTTGAACGGCGGCGCTTAAAGAAGGAAGACCCCTCGTATCAGTGGAGAACACCAATCGAATTTTACGGCAATGTGATTGATGAGCAAAGCCAGCCAGTAGCAGGTGCTTCAATCGACGTTGCTTGGAGCGGAACCGCTGAGAAATACGGCCGTGACGGTGTGGGCAAGCGCACGCTCATAAGTGATGCCAATGGCATGTTCACTCTAACCGGAGTGGAGGGCAAAGGTATGACGGTTCGAGTCTCAAAGGATGGCTACCACGTTCCCGGCGAGAGTAACATGCAGTGGTTTGAGTACGCGGGCTTTTGGGAGCCGACGTTCATTGAACCTGATCGCAACAAGCCGGTGATCTTCCGTCTTGTGAAACGACCCGTTGCAGAACCGACGTATCGAATTGGAAGCCGAATCTTCCTTGAGCCGCCAGCACTCGAAACGCATCTCGATCTACTGAGCCCGACCGCTCAATCAGGCGCACCGGCTGACTTGCATGTCCGTATCACTCGCCCGCCAGGAGCCAGCTACGAGAAGCCCTTTGACTGGAGCGTCACGATTGAAGGCCGCAACGGTGCCGAGATCGTGGAAACCACCGACGAGTTCATGCTCCAAGCTCCAGCGGATGGCTACCAGCCCAAACTCGTGCGCGACTACAAGAACCCAACTGGCAACGCGCGGCAGAAAGTGCGCTTCTACGTTCGCAGCAAAGCACGCAAGCTCTACGCAGCGGTTGATTTTGAAATGGCAGCGTATCGGCGCATGAACGGCAGCGAACCCGCTTCGATTGTAATCTCGGCAACAGTGAACCCAAACGACTCGCCGAACGTGGAATACGATCCCGAGAAGGACATCCGTGAGATGGAGAAAAGGCAGCGGTAATCATCTGGGTATCGGTTGAAGAATAAATATGAACACAGCGGCCAGTATCAGCGCCCGATCCAGAAGACACATAAGTTTTTTAACATGCTGCTTCAGCGCATGAATGTCGGATTCAATCCACTAACTGACATTCAAGTAGGAGATGCCGCACAATGAAACCATCCGTCAAGACCGCCTGCCTTGTTTTACTGACCGTGCTCGCTGTTGCGGTGAGTTCATGCTACGAGCGCCCGACGAAGGCTATCAAAAAGCAATCGTCAAAAACTACAAGCAGACGAGTGGCGGCAATATCGAGACAGTGAAGTTCTACGTCCGCAACAAACCCCGGAAGCTCTACGCAGCCGTCTCTGTTGAAATTACAGCTTACTACCCAAACCACGCGACCAAGGAAGACACCGCTTGCTTCATCGTGACCGGAACGGTGAACCCGAACAACTCGCCCAACGTGGAATACGATCCCGAGAAGGACATCCGCGAGATGGCGAAGAAGTAGGGAAGTGTGGTGCGCACAGCTCGCCAGCTCCGCACCAAACCTGCGGTAACCACGACACAATGCGGAGTAGTGTGCAGTCAGCCGCCACACTACAGCGCATTGTGTGTAGTGACCTGACCCGAATGGTGCAGACTTAAGGAGAACGGGGTCAGGCAGCAAAAAATGACAAATGAATCACACGCCTCGCAAGGGGAGAACGGGTGAGGCTGCAACTGCTTGACTCAATTCAGTACTTCCCGAGTGGCTTGCGAAGCTCGCCAGCTCTGCACCCACCACGCAGTCAGCATGAACCCGAGACCGGGTGACGAAAAAAAGTCCGAAGCCCGTTGAGGGGCTTCGGACGGTGATGGGGCGGATGCGGGGAAGATTACTTGTTGGTATCTTCAGGCTCGACCAAGCCGTAGTCGCCGTCTTTGCGGCGGAACATGACGGCGAGCTTGTGGGTCTTTTGGTTGTGGAAGATGATGAAGGGACGGTCGCTAAGTTCGAGGTCCATGATGGCTTCGTCGGCGAAGAGGGGGCGGACTTTGTACTTCTCGGCGTGGACGTAGGCGGGCTCGACGTGGTCTTCCTCGGTGGTGTGGAGGACTTCGGAGTGGAAGACCTGCTCTTCGATGTGGCGGATGCTGCCGTCTTTGCGCGGGCGGTGGCTCTTGAGGAGGCGGGTCTTGTACTTCCTCATGCGCCGGGCGATCTTGGCGATGGATTCGTCGATGGCGGAGTAGATGTCCTCCGTGGTGCTCTTCACTTCGATGACGATGTGATCGGCACAGAAGAGGATGATTTCGGCGATCTGGCGGTGCTGCTGGACGTCGAGGATAATTTTGGCCTCGATGATGCGCGGGTAGTCGAGGTGGAGGCTCTCGATTTTCTTGTGGGCGTAATCGCGGATGGCCTCGGTGATATCGACGTGGCGTCCTGTGACGATGATGGGCAGGTTAACGTTGTGCTTTTGCATGGTGGTGTCCTCCTAGGTTGGGGGGTGATGGGTTGGGAAAGCTGGATGTGTGGCGGCTACATGGTGAAGTCTTCACCGAGATAGAGACGACGGGCCTCGGGGTCGTTGACGAGGAAGTCCTTGGTGCCATGTCTGCGAACTTGGCCTTCGTAAATGAGGTAGGCTCGGTCAACGATGTTGAGTGTTTCGCGTACATTGTGGTCCGTGATGAGAATGGCGAGTCCGGCGCGGCGTAGCATGCGAATGATGTCCTGGATCTCACTGACAGCGATGGGGTCAACTCCGCTGAAAGGTTCATCGAGCATGAGCAATTTAGGCTCGGTGACGAGGCTGCGGGCGATGGTGAGGCGGCGCTTTTCTCCGCCGGAGAGGGTGAGTGCGATATTGTCGGCGACATGGTCAATGCCGAACTTTTCCATGAGCTGCTGGCACTGCTCTTCACGCTCCTGCTTGGTGAAGTTCTGGGTCTCCATGACGGCGAGGATGTTTTCTCTGACCGTGAGACGACGGAAGATGGATTCTTCCTGGGGAAGATAGCCCATGCCGAGACGGGCGCGCTTGTACATGGGCTTTTCGGTGGCGTCGGCGCCGTCAAAGAAGACTTTGCCGCCATTGGGGCGGACGAGGCCGACGATCATGTAGAAGGTGGTGGTCTTCCCTGCCCCGTTCGGGCCGAGGAGACCGACGATCTCTCCTTCTTTGACTTCGATGTCCACCCCGTTGACGACGGCGCGGCCATCATAAACTTTTTTCAGGCCTTCCGTGTGAAGGAGGCGCGCACCGACGGTGTGCGCCGGCTCCGACTCAGAGGCTGGAGGGAGGTCCGGACGGCTATCGACGGGTGCGGTGATCTCCTCCTGCCAGAGTGGCGGAGTGGAGATGGGGGAACTTTTGCGCTTGGAACGGGCCACGAGGGTGAGAAATCACTGTCCGTTGTTCGGGGTGCCTGGCTGGTCACCACTGAGGATGACGGTGCGCGGGCGACCATTGGTGCGGAGACGACCTTCTTTATCGAAGATCATCACGGTGTCGGCAGTGGTGGCGATGTGAAGCACATTGCCTTTCTGCACCTGGGGATAGTCACTGAGGACGATGTCTTTGGTGGCACCGTCGTAGTCGAGGCGCTTGCAGCGGCCCTGCTGGATGTCGCCTTCGAGGCTGCGCTTTTCGATGATGACCATGGGGCCGCGGGCGATGGCTTTTTTGATGGGGGGATCTTTGTCTTCCTTCTTGCCGCCTTTGAGAAGAAGCGGGTTGTTCGGCTCTGCCGGTGGTCCTTTTTGGGTCTGGACGCCTTCTTCTTTGACCATGTGGACTTCGAGTTCCTCGCACTCGATATAAAAATCAGGATGACGGGCACGGACGTGGCCGCTGTAGATAAAGATGGCGGTGTTGAGATCAAAGTCACTGCGGTCAGCTTCAATGATGATGGTGGGCGCACCTTTGGCCGTGGCGCTGGGGGTCAGTGGAGGGAGCGCGCCTGGAGCAGGACCTGCGGGAGCGGGCGGTGGCTGATCTTGGACGACTGGAGCCGGAGCGGGGGCTACTGCAGGCGGTGGACTGGCGGTCTGACCACCGATCATGCCCTGGACCTGCGGGAGCGCGCTGCCTGCGGCGGCTTTGGCGGCCTCGATGGCCTGGGCGCGTGCCTCGGGTGTTTGGAGGGCGGCTTTGGCGGCATCGGTGACACCGGGGGGGAGGTTTTTGAGAAGCTCTTTGGCCGTGGCTTTGGCACGGTCGAGCTCACCACTTTTCTGGGCTACACGGAGTCGCTCGGCAGCCTGTTCGAGCTGCTTTTTCGAGTCGCCATTACTGGGGGCGGAGAGTCGGCTGGCCCCCTGCCCATGCAGGGACATGAACCATCCAAACTGGAGGAGAATCAGGAGGTGAAAGGTTTTCATGTCAGTTCGCCGCTTTGGCGGGTTGGTCAGCCTTGGAATCGTGCGAGACGGTGCTTGTGTCAAAGATCAATGTGCGGACGCGCCCGCTCATGCTGCCGATGGAAGTACGCGTGTCGAAGACGAGTGAGTCGGCGGAGGTCTGCAAATCGGCGCGGGTCACGGTGCAGTGTTCACCGCTGCGGAGGAGGTGGTCAGCGAGGTGAAATGTAGCGCTGGGGAGGTCGATACGCATGTTTTGTGCGGGATCGGCGGCGAAGATGTGGATGCTAACCTGAGTGGCCTGGAGACGCTCTTCGTCGATTCGGGTGAGCGTGACGGCATGGAGTTCGGAGGTCTTTTTTCCGGCTTGGTCAAAGGAGGGAATGATGACACTGCGGTTGATGAAGCCTGCGGGGATCATTTTCCCAAAGGCAGCCATGGAGCTTTCGGGAGCGACGTCCTGGGAAAGCAGTCCTGTGCTGTTGGCGAGGAGCACCAAGGCTGCCACGAGGAGGTGGCGAATGGGACGATG
>JBIKIA010000338.1:0-5469 GCA_044361885.1 Prosthecobacter sp.
CTAGCGCGTCTACCATTTCACCACACCGGCATGTGTTGAACCACGCCTCCGATATGGCGGATGTTCGCCGGGATTGCAAGAGCGCTTTTACAGAGGACGTGCCACGATGATCCCGGCGTGGCTCTTGAAGTCGGTCAGATAGCCGGACACGGACTTATCGATGATCACCCGCTTCTTCGTTGCCGAGGCGTGCATGAAGCGCGTGATACCGTCCTGAGTGCTGATGGCCAGCCCGACGTGGCTGCAATAGACATGCGGCTTGTGGGTGACGATGCCGATAACGTCTCCATTTTGCAGCTTCGGCTCGATGGCGGCCACGGATGCCTTGGGGATGTACTCGAAGGGATGTGTCTGGAGTTCCGCTTCGATGCGGGCCATGCCGGTACGCAGTCCGGGGTTGTGGGCGAGGTAGCGGTAGCTTTTCCAAAGCACGGTCATCTCGTCGATGCGGCGTCCGGTGAGCGGCACGGTGGGCGCGAGGCTGCGGGTGATGTCGCGCACATGGCCGCGTGAGTGATTGTCACGAAACCATTCTTCG
Organism: Prosthecobacter sp.; assembly: GCA_044361885.1. Lineage (GTDB taxonomy): Bacteria > Verrucomicrobiota > Verrucomicrobiia > Verrucomicrobiales > Verrucomicrobiaceae > Prosthecobacter. Next base: position 539 of record JBIKIA010000338.1, read on the forward strand.
AGGTAATGGATGCGGTCGAGGTAGTTGCCTGCGCATTTGCCACCGCGATAGCGCGTCCGTTCGATCTCGCGGAGGAGATCTGAAGGCTGGGCGTTTTCATACGGAGTGATGACCGGCTTTCGGAACAATCGCGCGAGGCAGAGGGCGGTTTCGAAGAAGGTCCAGCAGTCGAGCCCATTGAAATTCACCGAGGGGGATTCGATGTGATCGTCGATCTCCAGCGTGAAGCCGGCATAAGGGGTGCCAAGCATCTGCTGCGCGCAGGCGATGACTCGTGCGCCGATGGGGAGGGCATGCCAGCGGTCATGATGGGCTCGGGCGCGGATGTTCTCGAATTTGGCCTTTCCCATGAAGGTCACGCTCTGCGGCAGATGCTCGCCCGCGAGAGTTGGCAGCGCACAGGATGAGGCGGCGAGGAGGAAGTTACGGCGGTTCATGGAGTCTCAGTAGAGGTCTTCACCCGCCGATTGAGCTAATGCCAGCATGTTGCCCGTGCTGGAGTCGAACCAGGGCGTCGATTCCGAGTAACCAAAGGTTCGCGACCAACCAGCGCTGGCGAGTTCGAGCTGGCGTTCGAACTCGCGGAAGAAGGCCAGGCCGGCACTGGCGTAGTTTTGCTTCATCAAATAAGGCGTTGCCGCAGTGAGCGATGTCTCCAGGGCGAGTGTGGTCATGAGTGGCTCAAGTCCGTAGCCGATCATCACCGCGCAGCGCGCCGTCTGGGTGTCGAGCAGCAGGAGCACTCCATGATTGTCTCCGCCCTTCTCCACTTCGCTGAAAAGGCCCGTGCGGTTGAAGAGCCAGAATGCATACAGCTCGGGGCTGTAATTGGCGGGCACCACCGCTGTGATCACCACCGCATGGAGGTCGGGAAAATGCTGCTCCGCGCGCCGAGTGGCCTCGACGAGCGTCCTGCGTGCGCTGGAAGACAGCACCTGCGCCATGTCCACCACGGGCGGCGTGAGCTGCGGCGGGATGCCGAGATGCGGGTCCAGGGCGGCGAGCGTGAATCCACAGGCGGTGCAGGCTGCATCGCCTTCATGAATCACATTTCGGCAGGCAGGACAGCGCATGGCAGTGGATTAGGCGGCGTCAGCCACGGCGACGTAGGGGTCTTCGTTGAGCACTGTCTTCTTCGCGCCGCTGAGAAGCTTGATCCACTCCAGCAGGCAGCCGAGGAAGATGATGGCGACGGCGAGGAGGAAGAAGCCGGTGACAGCGGTATCGACGTTGAAGTTGAACTGCTGCGCGGCCCATTCTTTCATCTCCTTCGGTGTGCCTCCAGCGGCAAGCTTCTCACCATAGAGCTTGGCACCGGCGATGAAGCCCATCTTCGGGTTGGCATCGAAGAGCTTGATGTAGCCGGCCGTGAAGGTGGCGCTCATCAGGAAGAGTAGGGGAATCACCGTGACGAGCAGGTAGCGGGCCTTGCCCATCTTGATTAGGATCGTGGTGCCAAGGCAGAAGGCGATCACCGCGAGCAACTGATTGGCGATGCCGAAGAGCGGCCAGAGGGTGTTGATGCCACCCAGCGGATCGACCACCCCTTGATACAGGAAATAACCCCAGGCACCCACGAGCAGCGCGCTGGCGAAGACATTGGCTGGCAGGCTTTGCGTGTTGCCCAGCGGCTTCCAGACACCTCCGAGGAAGTCTTGGAGAATAAAGCGTCCGACTCGCGTGCCAGCATCGATCGTGGTGAGGATGAAAAGCGCCTCAAACATGATGGCAAAGTGATACCAGAAGGCCATCCAGCCCGGACCAAAGGCACGAGCGAACATTTGCGCCATGCCGACGGCAAAGGTGGGCGCGCCGCCGACTCGGCCAAACATCGTCTTTTCGCCGATGTCAGCCGCCAGCTTGTCCATGCCAGCGACGGTGACAGGGAATCCTGCATTGGTGATGACGCCGACGACTTCCTGCGGGGCCATGGTTTTGTTGATGCCGGCATTGATGGCGAAGTATTCGCCGGGCAGCAGCGCGCTGGCGGCCACGAGGGCCATCAGTGCCACGAGCATCTCAGTGACCATCGCACCATAGGCCACACTGCGGATACTCTCCTCGCGGTCGAGCAGCTTCGGCGTCGTGCCGCTGGAGATGAGCGCATGGAAGCCCGAGATGGCACCGCAGGCGATGGTGATGAAGACGAAGGGGAACACACCGCCGAGGAAGACGAGCCCGGTGCCATCGACGAACTTGGTCAGCTTCGGCATCTGCAATTCAGGAGCCACCCAGATGACCACGACCGCCAGCACGGCGACGGTACCGATTTTCATGAAGGTGCTCAGGTAGTCACGCGGCGCGAGCAGCATCCAGACTGGCAGCACGGAGGCGGCGAAGCCATAGATCATGATCGACCAGGCGATGGTCTCGCCTTTGTAATCGAAGTAGTGCTCGATGCCCCATTCCTTGAGATTGCTGCCTGCCCACACGCTCACGATCAGTCCGACGATGCCAAAGATGGTGATGTCGCGCACGCTCACTTTAAAGATCGTGTGCCCGAAGCCCATGATGAAGGCTAGGGGGATGGTCATGGCGATGGTGAAGAGTCCCCAGGGGCTCTCGGCCAGTGCTTTGACCACCACAAGTCCGAGGACCGCGAGCAGGATGGTCATGATGCAAAGCACCGAGATCATCGCCACGAAACCGACCACAGGATTGACCTCTTCCTTCAGCATCTGGCCCACCGATTTCCCGCCGCGACGGATGCTGGCAAACATGACGATGGCGTCATGCACACCGCCGCCGAGCGTCGCACCGATCAAGATCCAAAGCATCCCCGGCAGATACCCAAACTGCGCCGCAAGCACCGGCCCCACGAGCGGCCCCGGACCTGCGATGGCCGCGAAGTGGTGTCCGAAGACCACCCACTTGTTCGTCGGCACGAAGTCCTTCCCATCCTGCTTTGTGTGGGCGGGCGTGGCGCGTTGATCGTCCAGCACGAGCACCTTGGTGATCAGCCACTTGCTGTAAAAGCGATACGCCACGGCAAAGGAGCACAACCCGGCCACCACGATCCAAAGGGCATTGATCGTCTCACCTTTGTGAAACGCGGAGAAGGCGACGGAGCCCGCGCCGAGCGCGGAGATGGTGAGCCAGAGGAGGATGCTGAGTAGTTTGGACATACTGGCGGCGAGACTAGAGATGGCTGCCAACGCAATCAAGCGCGGGAATCATGCGAGTAAGGGCTTGAACAGGAGGCATGGCCTGTGGCGTATTGGACAGCGTATGAAAATATTTCCACTGCTTCTCCTCTTACCGACGTTCGCCTTCGCCGCCCCGAAGCCGCTCTTCCGATCCAAGGTCGTCGATACAAAAACGCCGAACCACAGCGTGGACATCAACGTCTCGCTCGAAGGTGCGAAGGAACTCTTCCTCGTCGTCACCGATGGCGGCAACGGCTTCACCGCCGATTGGGCCGACTGGGCGGAGCCGCGTCTGACCATGTCCGACGGGTCCGACAAAAAGCTCACAGAGATCGAGTGGAAGTCCGCGCAGACTGGTTTCGGCAGTGTCAGCGTCAATGCCAATGTCGGCGGCAAAGAACTCCGCAGTGCGGGCAAAGCCATCCCGTATGGAATCGGCACGCATGCGAATAGCGTCATCGCCTTCAACCTTCCTGAAGGCAGCAAACGCTTCAAAGCACGCGGTGCCCTCGATGAAGGCGGCACGAAGCAGGGCAGCAGCACCAGTGTCGAGTTCCGCGTGTACACCGAAAATCCCGGCCCCATCGCCGCCAGCGCCGTTGCGGGAGCCTCGCACGAGCCTGCGGACTCGACCGAGCAGCTCGATGTGCATCCCGAACTCACCGTGCAGCTCTTTGCCAGCGAGCCGCTAATGCTTTCACCTTCTAGCATCGACATCGACCACCGGGGCCGCGTCTGGGTCTGCGAGGTCGTGAACTACCGCAAGCACAACGGCGAACGCGCCGAAGGCGACCGCATCCTCATCCTCGAAGACACCAACGGCGACGCGAAGGCTGACAAATCTACTGTCTTCCACCAGGGGCGCGATGTGGACAGCGCCCACGGCATCTGCGTGCTCGGCAACAAAGCGCTCATTTCCTGTGGCGACGACGTCTTCTGGCTTATCGACGACAACGGCGACGACAAAGCCGACCGCAAAGAACTCATGTTCACGAAAATCGGCGGCGCGCAGCACGACCACGGCATCCACGCCTTCCACTTCGGCCCCGATGGCCGCCTCTACTTCAATTTCGGCAACGCTGGCAAACAGCTCTGCGATGCCAAAGGCGAACTCATCACCGACATCCACGGCATCAAATGCACCAACCAAAACAACCGCCCGTATCAGCAAGGCATGGTCTTCCGTTGCGAGCTGGATGGCAGCAAGGTCGAGGTGCTCGCCTGGAACTTCCGCAACAACTGGGAAGTCGCCGTCGATAGCTTCGGCACGATGTGGCAGTCCGACAACGACGACGACGGCAACAAAGGCGTGCGCATCAATTACGTCATGGAGTTCGGCAACTACGGCTACTCTGACGAAATGACCGGCGCAGGCTGGCAAACGCCACGCATCGGTTGGGAAAGCGAGATCCCGCTGCGTCACTGGCATCAAAACGATCCCGGTGTCGTCCCGAACATGCTCATGACTGGCGCAGGCAGCCCCACCGGCATGCAAGTCTATGAAGGCGACCTCCTCCCCAGCATCTTCCACGGCCAGCCCCTCCACTGCGACGCCGGCCCGAACGTCGTCCGCGGCTACATCACCCAGCCCGACGGCGCCGGCTACAAAGCCGAGATCGTCAACCTCCTCGAAGGCACCAAGAACCGCTGGTTCCGCCCCAGCGATGTCGCCGTCGCCCCCGATGGCAGCTTAATTGTCGCCGACTGGTATGACCCCGGCGTCGGCGGACATGGCATGGGCGACATTACACGAGGCCGCTTGTTCCGTGTGACGACGAAGGCGGC
>JBIKIA010000337.1:0-5469 GCA_044361885.1 Prosthecobacter sp.
CGTCATCGCGGGCGAGCGGGAGATCACCGTCGTCGTGTATCGGAAAAAGCCCGGCGGGCTGGAGAAGCAGGCTTTTACCAAAGTGAAGATCATCGCGATGAATGGCTTCCTAGATCTCGCGATCCTCCAGATCGATGACCCCGCCGCCGAGAGCCTGCCCTTCGTGCCCGTGGGTGATTCGGATGCACTCACGCAAGGGCAGCAGGTCTTTGCCATCGGCAGTCCGCTCGGCCTGGAGCGCAGTGTCTCGCAGGGCATCGTCAGCGTGAAGGCACGCGAGACACGCGGCACCTGGTGCATCCAGAGCACGACGCAAATCAACCCCGGCAACTCCGGCGGGCCGCTCTTTAATTCGCGCGGCGAGGTCGTCGGCGTGAACAACATGAAGATGGCCGGTGTCGGTGTGGAGGGCCTTGGCTTCTCCATCCCGGCGAACGTCATGAAGCCCTTCCTGAAAAACCGCGACGCCTTCGCTTTTGATCCCCGCAATCCGAACGCCGGCTTCCGCTATCTCCCGCCGCCAGCACCGCCCACGAAAATTGAAACGCCCAAAGCCCCCTGAGTCTGCGTCAGCGAAATCATCCATCTCAAATCTTTAATCATCAATGAAATCCCCCCTTACCCTACTCGCCGCCCTCTGCCTGCTCGTGCCCGCAGCACGCGCTGAAAAGCTCGAACAGTGGCTCAAGCTGCTGCCCAAAAACACGCTTGGCTTCCTCGCCATCAAGAGCGCACCCGAACTCATGGCCGACTGGAAAAAGAGCGGTTACGGCAAAATGATGGCCGACGAGGAATTCAAGAAATGGACCGCGCCCATGCATGAAAATGGCGAGGCCATCTGGGACAAGGAATTGAAGGAAAGCACGGGCGAAGGTCTCGAAGCCAATCTCAAACGCGTCCAAGGCAGCGCGCTCATGGCCTTTGCGGCGGACTCACCGAAGGACTTCGAGAAGATGGACAACAACAACCCCATCGTCATCCTTCTCGAAGTCGGCGACCAGCAGGCGAAGGTGGAAGAACTCCTCGCCAAAGAAATCGATGAAGACATCGCCGAAGACGGCACGCTGAAGAAGATCACCAAAGATGTCGGCGGTGTACCGGTCAATGTTTTGGCCGTTTCGGAGGAAGCCGACGCCGCCTGGAAACAAGCCTATGCCTTCGTCGATGGCGTGCTCGTGATGGGTGATAAGCCTGCCCTTTTCGACTACTTCATCCCCGCGCTGAAGACCGGCACCGCCGAGGCCTCCGATGTCATCCCCAGCCACCTCACCCGTCACGCGCAGCTCACGGATGGCACTGCCGACATCTCCATTTATGCCAATGGAGAGACGCTCATGAAGTGGCTCGAAGAAGGCCTGATCGAGACCATGAAAAGCGGCAAATCCCAGATGCCCATGGACCCGAAGATGATCTTCAAAGCGCTTGGCACGAAGGAATTTCAGTCCATCGGCGTCGGCATCGATCTCAGCGACACGCAGTCCCGCGTTGATGTCACCCTGCTGCATCCGGCGAAGCCCACCGGCTTTCTTTCCCTCTTCCGTGGCAGCAGCACCGAAGTTTCTCTGCCAGCTTTCATCCCGGCGGATGCACTGGCCGGACAAGTCTCGCGTCAGAGCCTCGGCGATATTTATGATGGTCTCCTCGGCATGGTGAACAAGCTCGGCCCCATCGCCATGATGGCCACGATGCAGATCGGTCAGATCGAGCAGCAGATGGGCTTCAAAATCAAGGAAGACCTCTTTGGTAGTCTCGGCGATGAGATGGTGCAGGCTACCGATGGCACCGCCACGGCGCAGAGCCAAGTTGTCGGCATCAAGGTGAAGGATCGCGCCAAACTCGCGGGCGCCCTCGATGGCCTGAAGCGCTTCATCGGCCAGGGCTTCGGCGCTGCTTTTGAGGAGGGCGACTACCTCGGCTACAAGATCAGCACCTACAAAGCCAGCCAGGCTACCGCTGCGGGTGCTGCCTCCACCGAGATCGGCTACTGCCTCACGGACGACTACCTGCTCTTCAGCACCGGCAAACAAGAGTTGCTCAAAAAAGTGCTCGGACGCATGAAGGAGCCCAGCGGCCCCAGCATCTGGGAAAGCGCACGCACGCAGGACCTCATCGCCATGCTGCCGAAGGGCTACAATGGAGTCGGCGTGTCGGATGCCAGCAAGCAACTCCTCATGGTCGTCGAAGCTCTGGAAACCGTGCAGAAGCAAACTGCTGGCAAAAAGAAAACGCCGACCGCCAAGAAAGGTCCCGGCAAAGGCCCGAAACCTGAACGCACGCTCATTCCTGCGCCTGGAGAGGAAGGCCCCGCCTCATGGTTCGACGCCGATGCCCGCCCCTCCGAAGACACCTTCAAGAAGTACCTCGGCACCGAAGTCAGCGGCACCTACTCCCACCCCGAAGCCGTCCACTTCCGCATGCTCTCGAAGCCAGTGGAGTGATCTGACCACAATTTCTGCTTCTCATGCGCCTCGCCCTGGCCCTCCTCACCACTTCCGCACTCGCAGCCGACAGCCTTTACTTCGATGGCCCGGAGGTGGTGAAGCTGGACTGGAACACCGCCTGCCCGCGCTCCGCTGACTTCAATGGTGATGGCCTCGCGGACATCGTGGTCATCAATCAGGACCGCGCGCGGCTGGAGTTCCTGCTCCAGCGCAAAGACGGCCTTCGCCCCGGCGAGCCCGAGCGCAGCTCCCGCACGGATCGCTGGAATCCCATCCTCGAAGTCTCGCGCTTCGACAAGCAGCCCCTCGTCATCGGTCACAGCGCCTTCGCTTTGACCGTGGGCGACTGGAATGGCGACAAGCGGCCCGACATCGCTTTCGTCACCGATGAAGAGAAGCTCATCCTCCGCACCCAGGGCACGAAGCCCGGCAACTGGACGCAGAAGAAAGAGTTCATCCTCGACTCCACCGCCGACGATACCGAGTCCCTCATCTCCCCCGACCTCAATGCCGATGGCAAAGCCGATCTCGCGCTGCTGACGAACACGCGGCTCATGATCTGGCAGCAGGCCAAAGATGGTTGGGCCGAACCGAAGAGCTATGTCCTCGGCCAGCCCGGCTGCGGCGGCCTTCGCACCGGCGATCTGAATGGCGATGGCAAAGCGGATCTCTTTTACACCTCACCCGATGCGGACGCCGTGCTCGTGCGGCTTCAGCAAGACGCCGCCTCCTTTGGCGAAGAATGGCGGCTCGAAACCGAGACCAGCCGCTGCTGGGCGCACCCGATGAAACTCGGTAAAGATGCCAAAGCCACCGGCCTCGCCTACATCCACGACACCACCGGCATGATCGAAGTGGCAAAGCTCGCCACCGGCGAAGTCGAGCCCAACGCCGACCGCGCCGCCAGCATCCGCTACGCCATGCCCGCCAGCGATTTGAAGGGCGGTGCCGTGGCTTTCGGTGACTTGAATGGCGATGGCATCAGCGATGTCGTTTTGACCGAAGCCAAGAACGCCCGCCTCTGGTTCTTCGCTGGCGGCAAGGACGGCTCCTTCCGCGAAGGCCGCGAGTTCCCCGCGCTCAGCGGCATCGAGACCATCACCATCGCCGATGTCGATGGCGACTCGAAGGCCGAACTCATCGTCCTCAGCCCCGGCGAGAAATCCATCGGCCTCGCCCGCTGGCAAAAGGACCGCCTCGCGTATCCCGAGGTCGTTTATCAAAGCACCGACACGCTCCTCACCCTCACCACCGGCAATATCACCGGCGACAAAACCGCCGCCATCCTCGCGCTCGCCGAAGTGAAGAGCAAAGTCAGCCTCGTGAGTCTGAAGTGGAATGCCGCCGACAAGAAATTCACGCCGACCACGCAGGAACTCATCAGCAGCCCGAGCAAGCCAAACGCCGTTCGTATCATCGATGCCAATCAAGATGGCCGTGGCGATCTCGCTCTCTTCTCCACACTCGCGCCGATGCAGATACTGCTCAGCCAGACAGACGCGAAAGCGCCCTTCAAACGCGCTGAAGGATTCCCCGATTCCCTCGTCAACAAACTCACCCCCATCGCCCTCACCGCCGCCGATGTGAATGGCGACGACAAGGCCGAGATCATCGTCGCCAAAGACCAGCTCGCCCGCGCCTTCCGAGTCGGAGCCGATGGCAAAGCCGTCACCGTCGAGCAGTTCAACGCCCCCGATTCTAGCTCCCAGCTCAGCGCCGTGCTCGTCACCAAAGTCGATGGCAAAATGCGCGTCCTCCTCGCCGACAGCGCCCAAAAGAAGCTCCACGAAATGAGCCCCGGAACCGACGGCGTCTTCCGCGCGGCTCACACGCACGCCTTGTCCTCACTCACCGCAGATCAACTGCATCTCCTCGGAGACAAACTGCTCGTCATCGGCAAAACCAGCTTCGATCTCACCCCGCTTTCCGGCAGCGCACTGCGGCTGGAGACCATCGTCTCTTTCGACTCCGAACTCAAAGACACGAAGCCCTCCGATCTCATCCCCGCCTCCTTCTCCGGCCTCGGCACCGATGATCTCGCGCTTGTCGATTTCAGCGCCAGCCGCGTGCTGGAGTTCTTCCAGCCCACGGAGAAAACACCCGCCGAATGGCAGAGCGCCATGTACTTCCGCGTCTTCGAGACCGATCCCCACTTCCGAGGCAAATCCGGCCGCGAAAACGAGCCCCACGACTACACCGCCCTCGATCTCAACGCCGACGGCAAGCTCGACCTAGCCCTCCTCGTGCATGACCGGCTGCTGATTTATCTGCGGAAGTGAGGTGCGATTGACCCTTCTATCAGCCAGTCAAAGACTCACGGGGTCGGCAGGAGTTTTGACAAGTCCGTGAGCACTCCGGCGGTTGCACTTACCGTTCCTTGAACGACCGCCGAGAAATCGCCATTCACGCCACTCACCTTCTCCATTTTCACCGCACCAGAGAGCGGCACCTCAGCACGATGGCTCGTCCCATCGATCACCTCGGTTCGAGTCACCACTTTGGCCCCAGTCTCGATGTAGGTCCCGGCCCATGACAGGGTCAAACCAGTGCCGTTGATTCCCCCATACCCTCGGCCCATGAAGGATTTCTCGTCCACCAGGGAAACCGTCACGGTCTGTTGCAGCGTGATCGGAGCCGTTGTCGTGGTGGTGGCTTTTTTGTAGTTTTGAGCCACCGCAGTCGCAGCTTCAAAGCCGAAGCCGGCATTGGTAGAAATATCCACGATGGTTTTGTCCACGTGTCGGGCGAAGAACCTCGATCCTTCGTTGGTCGTATAGACATGCAGCACCGACCACCCGGCTATGAATGGCGTTTTTCCCCTTTGTGGCAGCACTCCATCCAAGACCAGTTTGGCGATCAGTTCTGCATTGCCATACTTGGAGACTCGGATTTTCGAGATCGTTTCCTCGGTCTCCACTTTCTTGGTTTCATTACCCTGCCGGTCAAAAGTCCTGACGGTGTAAGAGTTCGTCAAATTGGCACCCCCTCCTTGTGCAGTGGGCACCACCTTGCCCTCGTCATCCTTGAT
>JBIKIA010000339.1:0-5462 GCA_044361885.1 Prosthecobacter sp.
CCGTCATCGACGAAGGCAGCACCAGCGCGGTGGTGGGTGCCTGGGGTACGAGCGTACGGACCGCACTCGCAACCGGCAGATACGGTTGCGAGGTGGAGGGTTCGAGCGCGAGGCGGTAGGCCATGAGGGTTCGGAGGGAAGCTACTATCATGCACCTGCCACCTGAGGGCAAGGTGCGGAGATGACAGATTGAGCGGAAATGGTGGGTGCCACAGCCATGGCGCGGAGGATGATCTGGTTCACAAGCCGCACATCAAAAACCTCCTCGGCGAGCTGGCGGCTGGCACGGCCCATGAGGGGGATTTGATCGGGATGATCGAGGAAGTGCTGCATGGCCTGTGCTACTGCATCGACATCGCGCGTGGGACAGAGGAAGCCATTGCGGCCTTGTTTGGAGAAACCTGCAGGAGTCACCGCATCAGCGACACATTCACGAGCGCCGACGGAGTCAGTGGTGATGATGGCGCGACCTGTGGAAAGAGCCTCAAGAGTGGCGTGCGGCACTCCCTCGCGATACCAAGTGGGCAGGCAGAAGACATGCATGGTTTTCAGCAGCGAAGGGATGTCCTTCACCATGCCATGATGCGTGAGCGTGCCTTCTTTGACCCACTGTTCGACCTCTGCCTCAGTGACACGATTCGGATTTGGATCAAAGGGGCCGACGAGGTGGAACTCGGCCTGCGGGTAACGGGCTTTGATCTTTCGGGCAGCTTCGGCAAAGACGCACACGCCTTTGCTGATGAGCAGACGACTGACGAGCACAAAGCGGATGCGGCCTGCGGCGATGTCGGCATTTCCTTCGAGCGGGACGTGTGGGTATTCCTCCAAGTTTACTCCACTGCCAGCGGTGACATGAACGGGCACTCCGGGGGGGAGCATGCGCATCTCGGTGAAGAGCTGCACGTCGTCCTCGTTTTGCATGAAGATGACATCGGCACGCCTGAGCGCGAAGCGGTGCAGTGCCTTCGAGATCCACTGCACGAGTGTCTGCTTCAGCGTCTCCGGCTTTACAAACGTGAAGCCGAGCCCTGGCAGCAGGGCATACACTTTTGGCACTCTGGCGAGGCGTGCGACGACGCAGCCATAGACCACGGACTTGATCGTGTAGGCGAAGAGCGCGTCCGGCTTTTCTCTGCGGAAGAGGCGGAACATGTCCAGCCAGGTGATCCAGTCTTTGAGCAGATTCACACGGCTGCGCACCATGCGGATGGGCACATGCCTTGCGCCGAGGCTGCGGACAAACTTTTGGACATGCTCATAGTCCTCGGCGGCGGAGGTCACGACCTCGCAGCCATGCACCGCCAGATCACGGATGAGATCTCCGCGATGATAAATGAGAGTGTTGGCATCTGCCGTGAGGACGAGGACTTTCATTCTTCGGATTCTGTCGATGCTGCGGGAGCCGCAGTTGAGGCAATCTCTGGTTTGGCATAGCGACGCTTCAGCGCACGCAGGGCACGGAAGGCGAGTGAACGCAGATGCCAGGGGTGGAAGCATTCCAGGTCGGAGACATGGCGGACGCGGGAACTCCAATCGCGCTTGTAACGATACTCGCCGGGGAGGAAGTCAACCATCTGGAAGCCGCGCTGGATGGCCTCATTCAAAGTGGCGCGGACGGCCATGTTGCCCATGCTGATGCTGGCGTAGCGCTTGTCCCAGCCGAGCTGGTAGATCAGCACCTCACCGCGATGGCAGAGTGCGTAGATGGAGCCGACCGGTTGGCCGTCGATAATGATGAAAGGTGTCATCGCCCGGCCAGTGGGCAGCCATTTTGCCATCAAGCGCTCATGCAAACGCCGAACTGCTGGCCGCAGGAAGGAGCTCACACCATCCGGCCAATGCAAGGCGTGAAGCCGGAAGAAATGCTCGATCGAGTTTTCAGGTGTGAAGTCGGTGGCCACACTGCCCTGATGCTGATCGAGGAGACGCCCCCAGTAGCGGCGGATGTTGCCACGGAATTTGCCCCCGACCTCCTTCTCAAACTCTTCCCAGGTCGGGCGAAGATTCAGATAGCGGCAACCAGACTGATTCAGCACACCCGCTTCCACACCCGCATGACGCAGCTCGGCGAGCAGGAGCGGGTGATTCGCAGATTCCTCCGGTACTTTGTTCAGTCGCACGACATCCCACGAACTGCTGGTGAGCGAGATGACGGAGGCGAGCAGCGGGGTGATCTCCGCCTCGCGGCCAGCGGGAACGAGTAGATCCATGCGCTCTCCCTGCACATCGCCGAGGCCATTGATAAAGCCGAGATGGCGCAGATGCTGGCGCGAGTCGCCACGGTCCCCTCCGATGACAAACGGGGCTATGCCCACGGCAGCGCCTTCGTCATCACGCACAACGCCGAGGCAGAGCTTGAACTTTTTCCCGCACTCCTGCCACCACAGCCGAACGTAGTCCCAGGCCAGGAAGGGGCTGTGCGTGGTGGATGCATCCAGCAACCGATCCCAGTCAGCCTCAAGTGCGGCAAAGCCCGCTGCATCGCGAATGATCTCCAGTATCATCGTGCACCTCCTAGCTTGGCAGGATTCTGAACGATGAGCGCCGCAATGGCGCGGCGGGCAGCATAAAGTTGGGCCATGTCATCATTCCAGTCACCGAAACCACGAGCAAAGCTCTCCGCCAGCTTGAGAGCTGGTTTTTCCAGCGAGAGATCCCTGGCGAGCATGAGATAGTCGTAGTCGTCACACATCTCACGCAGCCATTTGAGGCGGATGCTGGCCACCGGCATATCGCGGCCATGGCGCTTCTTTGTGGCGGGATAAATGAAGCTGCCATCACCATGGAAGACTTCACTGCCATCCGTGGTGTGAAAGCTGTCCGAGCTTTCCCAGACGTCAACGCCCTCTGCCGAATGCAGTGTGTCCCAGTAGGTGAAGCCGGTGATGGCGTGGCGTGGCATGACCCAGGCCATGATGCGGTGATTCATCGGCGGGAAGTCCAGGCACCAGACGGGCGGATTGGATTCTTTGAGCACGGCTGGTTTGCCATGGGCATCCAGCCAGGCCTGCGGTGTCTGCACGAGTGCGGTGTAGCACCAGACTTCATCGCCTGCCTTCAGCCGGCGCGTGATGTCATGGCGGCCCTTCGGTGACTCCATGTCTTCCCAGACTGCGCTTACATGTGGGGACCAAATATCGACGAATCCATCCAAGGTGCCCCACCAGCCGGAGTCTGCCGATGGCTGCTCGGTGACGAGCAGAGGCAGGCGCACGCCATGGGCCACTTCGGCCTCATTGAAGAAATCCCCCCAACGCCGAACCAATGAGTAGGCGTCTGCACTGTTCGGCTCGTCCAACTCGGCAAGGATGATGTAGCCACGCTCACCGGCTTTGGCCTTGTGCAGCAGCTTCATCCAGTCTGCGCAGTAGCGCATGGCAGCGGTGCGGTCTTTGCCCAGTGAGTCTCCAAACGGCCAGGTGGGCCAGAGAGGGAGCCCGATCATGCCCGCGTGACGATGCAGCAGATGCTGGCGCATGGCTTTCTCGACGCGCTCAGAGTTCAGCTTGCCCGTGCCTGGATCAGGGTAGGTCTGGCGGCTTTGATCAAAGGCCAGACGATGCCGCACCATGAAGTCGTAGTACTGCTCCACGAGCGCCACTCCTGCGGCAGTGGGCGGATCTTTATCAGGATCAAAGCCGTGGACCTCCAGCATCCGGCGGTAACCTGTCATCATGGAGGACTTCAAACGAGGCACTACGGGCAAGTCGAAATCAGACACACGCAGCAACAGCTTTGTGCGGGCAACATCTGTGCCCTGGGTATTCTTGGCGACGACTTCACCGGCATAGAGACCCGCTTTCGTCCCATAGGGCACATGCACATCGATCCACCAGGGCTGGTTGATCTCTTTCCCGTCAGGCAACACCTGCCAGGGGAAATCCTGCGGCACGAGTGCATCTGGGTAATCCCCGGCTGGCAGTGGCGACATCGGTGTGGACTTCGTGACCTTCACATAATGTTCACGCAGCACTTCGGGCGCGGGGATGCTGGTGCTGTCCGGTCCTTGTAGCGCGGTCACTTCGAGCGTGATGCCTTTGATTTCACCCGGCGTGGCCGTGAGCACGACTTGCAGTGACTCCCATTCCCCACGTGCGGCCTCGATGGCTGCGTCCATGTCGTTGGTTTCCTGTACGCGCATGACCCGCGTCATGGCATCCACACGTGCGATTTTAACCTCTGCCAGGAGAGGCGCGGCGAATGCAATGAGGATGGTGAAGGGGAACTTCATGACGCGAGCACCTCTTGATACACCTTTTCATATCCACGAGTCGCTGTGGCGATGTCGAACCGCGCCACGGCGATCTTCCGCAGCTCCGAAGCTGCTGGCGGGTGCGCGAGTGTTTCATCCCAGGCAAGCGCGAGAGACTCGGGATCACGCACGGGCACCACGCGGCCAGCTCCTTCGAGCAGGCGCGCACAGTCGCCCACGTCTGTAGTCACGCAGGGGATGCCGCAGGACATGGCCTCCATGATGGTCATCGGACATGCCTCCGTGCGGGAGGAGAGGGAAAAGACATCCAGTGCCGGATACACGCGCTGCGGATCTGCGCGGAAGGGGGTGAAGTGAATCTGGTTTCGATGTGGCATTACCGAAAGTGAGGCACGGGGACAATCGCCCAACTCATGTTCCTCGCCACCGCAGAGCCAAAAGTGTGTCTCCGGCTTTCGTGACTGCAAAATTGCTGCCGCACGCAGCCAGGTGGAGAGGTCCTTCATTTCATGGAAGCGCCCGATGAAGCCGATGAGCGGGGCGCTTTCCGGCACGCGGAGTTCGTGGCGCAGAGCCGTGCGAGCTTCGGCATCTGGCACGAAGCGGGAGGTATCGATGCCATTTGGCACCCAGGTCATGCTCTGGCGTGAATAGCCGAGTGAAACGTGGTCTTCGATCGCTGCCGCAGAGCATGAAATCACGCGTGTGGGCACTATCCGAGAACTGGCACCGATGAGGGCCTGGAAAGCGCGCATCTTGATCTCGGAGTCACCCGGATTCGTGTGGATCTCCCGGCAATGAATGCCCCAGACGACCCTCTTCACGCCTGCAATCCGCGCACACCAACCACCGACGAAGTCCGCGTGGTGCATCCAGGTTTGCAGCACATCGGGCCGTATCTGACGAAGCAGATGGATCAGCTTCTTCAGCGTGCTCGGGCGAAGAAAGGCGGTGGACTCCAGGTCATGCACCTCGGCACTGGCCGCGCGCAGTTCGGCCATCTCCTTGGCCCACGGACGTCCATCCATCACGATCACCACCGTGCGCCAGTGTTCGCGATTCATGGCGGCCACGAGGTTCCTCAGCATCGCCTCAGCGCCGCCACCAGCGGGAGCGGCGATGAAGTGGGCGACGGTGCGAATGCGTGGCGCTGGCGAAGTGGAAGAGTTCTCAGTGCTCAGTTCGCAGTTCGCATTCTGGCTTGGCGTGACAAACGCGTCCCGATTGGACAGCAACCGCAGCCTTTTCA
>JBIKIA010000340.1:0-5457 GCA_044361885.1 Prosthecobacter sp.
CCCTGCCGGGCGAGGCAGAGGTACGTCTTACAGTGAAGCAGAGTGGCAGCAGCTATGTGCCCACGCTGAACATCGCCAATGGCGGCAGTTCCTTCACACCGGGCTCTTCGCTCGCTCCTGACACCAGCATGGATGTGTATGCCGAGGAACGTCCCGGCGGCTATCTGCGCGTCATGCTGCGCGTGCTGGACCAGAAGCAGACCCAGGCCATCCGATCCAATCAAACCGTTCGCTACTCCAAGGATCAGATCACCCTGCTGCTGCTGGACAATGTGAGCCGCTTCGAATGGAAGTTCTTCGATGCCAGCACCAACCGCTGGGAGAACAACTGGAAGCAGGCCCGCCGCCCCATCATGGCTGAGATGAATCTCCAACTCGACGATGGCTTCGAATCCCGCTCCGTCTTCTGGCTGCCGCCCATCGTGCCGAATGCTGCCAATCAGATCATTCAGAATGCAAACAACCTGAATAACCTGAACAACCCAAATAACCTGAACCAGAATCCGAACCTCGATCCCAACAATCCGAATCCCCCTCTCAACAATTCAAATCCGAGCCTGAATTCTTCCTCGCCCATTCCAGGGGGGGGCGGACTCCAGCAATGATCTCCCATCCTCCAGTCACTTCACGCACCACCTCCGGTGCCGCTCTGCTGGCGGTGCTTTGGGTCATCGCGCTGCTTCTGGGGCTGGTCGCCGGGGCTTCTCTGCTGCTCACTCAGGATCTCGATGCCGCTGCGGCGAAGCGGCAGGTCTTCCGTGCCCGCATGTTGGCAGAGACCGGGCTCGCCCTTGCCATGAACCCGGAGATCGATCCAGATGATCCTCTCCTGCGCCGTCAGATCAATGATGACGAGCAGTACGAAGTGCAGATGACCGGCGAAGACGGCCTGCTGAATCCCAACGTCCTCCTCCAGTCCGAAGATCGGGAAACTTTCCGCCGAATCTTCCGGAACTGGGGGCTCGAACTCTCCAAGGCCGACGGCATCATCGACTGCCTCCTCGACTGGGTGGATCAGGATGACTTCAAGCACATCAACGGCGCGGAGAACAAGCACTACGGAAACGATGGCCGCCCCTTCAACCGCCCTTTCCGTTCCATTGAGGAGATGAGCCTCGTGCACGGCATGGAACTGGTGGAGCAGGCGAATCCTGAATGGCGCAATTGGTTCAGCGTGCTGGCCTCGGGCAAGTTGGATGTCAATGAAGCCCGCCCCGAGGTCATCACCACCATTACTGGGGTGAGCATGACCACTGCGCAAAACCTGCAAAGGAACCGCCTTGGCCCCGATGGCATTCGCAGCACCCAAGATGACATGCGCTTGGATATGCCAAGCGCTCTGGTCATGCTCGGCATTCCCACGAACTCGCCCCTCGTGAATATCATCTCCGTGGACAGCCCGACGCAGCGCATCGTCGTCCGCGTCCGCGTCGGTGATCTCGAACGCGAGGTGTCCGCTGTCGTGCAGGGTGCCATCGGCAAGGGGGTCACTTCCATCCTTTATCTCACCGAGGGAAATCCGCCGAAGAACGAGACCACCAGATAAGTCGGGATGTTCCTGAACGTCTCCACCTATCTTATGCGCCGCCTCTTCCTTCTGCCGCTTCTCCTTCTCGCCTCCCACGCCGCCGAGCCCGACTTCCCCCTCACGGCGGATTCCCAGCCCCAGGCCAGCGTGCCAAAAGGCGAACTCATCACAGGCAGCTACACCGTCCGCGACGGCAGCGTCTTCCCCGGCACGGTGCGCGACTACCAGATCTACTTGCCCGCCGGGCTCGACAAGACCCAGCCCGCCGCCTTCATGGTCTTTCAGGACGGCGTCATCTACCAGGCCCCCGTCGTCTTCGACAATCTCATCGCCAAAAAGGACATCCCGCCGCTCATCGGCATCTTCATCAAGCCCGGCATCGTCCCCGCTGCGAATGAGAACGCCCTGCCGCGCTTCAATCGCAGCTATGAGTACGACAGCATCACGCCCACCTACTCCGATTTCCTGATCGACGAATTCCTGCCCGCCATCGAGTCCAAGCACAGCCTCAAACTCAGCACCGACCCGAATCACGCCGCCATCTCCGGCAACAGCAGCGGCGGCATCTGTGCCTTCATGGTCGCCTGGCATCGGCCAGATAGATTCCGCCGTGTCTTCACCGGCGTCGGCACGTATGTCGGCATCCACGGCGCGGATCAACTCCCCGTCCTTGTCCGCAAGTTCGAGCCCAAGCCCCTCCGCATCTTCCTGCAAAGCGGCACCGGCGATAACAACCTCTACTGCGGCGACTGGTGGATGGCCAACCAGATGATGGAACGCAGCCTCACCTGGGCCGGTTACGACGTGAACCACGCCTGGGGCGAAGGCGGCCACAACGCCAAACACGCCACCCAGATCTTCCCCGAAGTCCTCCGCTGGCTCTGGCGCGACTGGCAAACCACGATGGAGATCAAAGCGAACCCGAAGGGCGAGTCGAAGTGGAAGGGGTATGAGGTCGTGGGGGCAGGGGAGTGGGAGGTGATACAGCAGAAGACATCTTATGCCTCGCTGATTGTTGCGAACTCACGAGGAGATGTTGTGTGGCTCGAGGAGGACACAAAACGCAATCGGAACTCCCTCATTCGCCAGTCGCTGGGGAGTCCACCAAAGGAGTTTACCAACCTGCCGGAGTCCCTCTTTAACCTGTCAGACATCGCCTTTGGAAAAGATGACTGCCTCTATGTGTTGTGCAGTGTGAAGGCTGAAAAAGACACAGTTCTCAAAATTGACCCTAACGGTAACAGCCAGACTTTGCCTTTCATGGGCAAGGATACACTGGCTGTGGCCTTCGACTCGGTCTTGCGCATTGCCGCCACTGGAGGCATCGCCAGCCCATGGCCTTCGGAGCATCATCTCCCAGGCCTTTCCACTTACGGTGGCTCGATTACATTCTCACCGGACCAAACCACCGTTTATCAAAACGTCGCACAGGGACAGCGTGTCATCGCCTGGCAGTATCGAAACGATGGTTCATTGGATCATCGGCAAGATTATGGTGAGCTTGAATGCGACCTTGATGGTTCATCGAGAACCCAAAGCCTCTGCGTGGACACCAACGGCTGGCTCTACGTCGCCACCGCCCTCGGCATCCAAGTGCTCGACCAAGCAGGCCGCGTGAACTTCATCCTCCCGACCCCGAAGCCAGCGCTCGATGTCTGCTTCGGCGGCAAAGACCTCAGCGATCTCTTCATCGCCTGTGGCGACACCATCTACAAACGCCCGACCAAGGCCAAAGGCGTCGTCAGCGGCCAGCAGCCCCCCATCAAGCCCCCGGCTCCGAAGCTCTGACATCAGGGTAGGCCGGGTATTGTGAAAGCCGCCCGGCTCCGGGAAGGTCTCTTTTGTTGGGCATGGCTGCACGCATCAAACGACTTGGCGGACGCTTTCGGCGCTGCTGACGGTGGTGATGCTGCCGTCGGGCAGAGCGAGCAGCAGGTGGCCTTCGCGGTCCAGATCGAGGGCGCGGCCAAAGAGTTTGCGGCCTTCCACCGTGGCGCGGATCTGGCGGCCGAGGAGCCAACTGCGCTCCCTCACTTCGGCGATGGCTTCGTGGAAGCCATCATCCAATCGGCAGAGCTGGACGTGGAGCTGGCGGAGGAGGGCGTGGGCGAGCGAGTCGCGGTCCAGCAGAGGCTGGGGCATGGGCGGGACGGCGGCGAGCAGGGAAGTGGCGGTGTCAGACAGCTCGGGGGGGAAGTCGCGCGTGTTCACGTTCAGGCCGATGCCCAGCACGAGCACGAGTCCGCTCGGCGTGCCCACGGCTTCGGCGAGCAGGCCGGCGACTTTGCGGTCGTGGACATACACGTCGTTCGGCCATTTGATCTGGGGCCTGAGGGGGAGCTCGTCTTCAATGGCGCGGCAGAGGGCGAGCGCCGCCAGGGTGGTGACGCGGGGCCAGAGCGCGGTGGGGGCCTCGGGCCGGAGGAGTAGGGAGAGCATGAGATCCCTGCCTTTGGGCGCGAGCCAGCGATTCTGCCGCCGCCCACGCCCGGCGGTCTGGGATTCGGCAAAGAGGACGAGCCCTGGTGCCTCCCCAGCGAGGGCGGCCTCGCGCAGCGCATCGCTGGTGGAGCCGATCTCATCCACCACCTGCACGCGCCAGGGCAGGGCGGGGTCGTTCAGAGAGAAGGAGGAAAGGGCGGGCATGGTGGGTGAGCGTGCTTCCTTTGCCAGCCGGGGCGTGCTTTGCCAAGTGTGGCGGATGATTTTCCTTGGCAAAGTGCGGCGGGTGCTGCTTCACATGGCAGACATGACCACCGGCATCATCACCATTTCCGACCGCGCCAGCCAGGGTATCTACGAGGACCAGGGAGGCCCGGCTTTGAAAAAATCTGCGGAGGGTTACGGCTGGCAGGTGCTGGCGGAGGTCATCGTGCCGGATGACATGAAAGCCATCCAGATGGCCATCCAATCCCTGAGTGACCAGGGCTGCGGTCTGATCCTGACGACGGGCGGCACGGGCATCGCCGAGCGCGATGTGACGCCGGAAGCGATCCGTGGGATCATGCGGGTGGAGATTCCTGGGTTGGGTGAGGTGATGCGGATGAAGTCCCTGGAGATCACGCCGAATGCCATCCTTTCCCGCAGTCTCGCAGCGGTGGTGGGGCGGGCCTTGGTCATCGCCCTGCCGGGGAAGCCGCAGGGCGCCGTGGAGTGCCTGAGCTTCGTGCTCGGAGCCATCCCGCACGCCGTGAAGCTGGCCCAGCGGGTGCCGACAAGCTGCTGAAAAAGACATTTCCTGTTTGCCGCCGGGGGTGGTCTTTTCATAGAGAGGGGAAGACTCACCACCACTCACGATCATGACTTTCCGCGACAAACTGGAACAACGCATCGCCGCTACGGGCTCGAACCTCTGTGTGGGGCTGGACATCCGGGCTGACTCGGCGGGTGAGGAGACGAAGCAGAACATCCTGCGCATCATCGGGGAGACGCTGCCGTACGCGGCGGCCTACAAGCCGAACTCGGCCTATTTTGAAGCGCTGGGCTGGCAGGGAATGAAGATGCTGGCGGAGATGCTGAAGGCGGTGCCGAAGGAGGTGCCGATCGTCTTCGATGTGAAGCGCGGGGACATCGGCGAGACGCAGGGCTACTACGCGAAGGCGGCGTTTGAGGAGTTCGGGGTGGATGCGGTGACGCTGAATCCCTACATGGGCCGAGACACGCTGGAGCCGTTTTTGAAATACGCGGACAAGGGGCTGTATCTGCTCGGTGTGACCTCGAACAAAGGGGCGGCGGACATCGAGCTGCAAAAGCTGGAAGGCGGCGAGCGGCAGGTCTTCCAGATCGTGGCGGAGATGACGCAGGTGAGCCCGCAGGTGGGCCTCGTGGTGGGGCTGACGAATGCGGCGCAGGAGGTGCTGGCGCGCACGCCGGATGTGCCGCTGCTGATCCCCGGTCTCGGCGCTCAGGGCGGTGATCTGTCTGCGCTG
>JBIKIA010000341.1:0-5427 GCA_044361885.1 Prosthecobacter sp.
CCAGCCTCTCGCCCTTCATGCTCGGCGTGAATGACGTGGTCGTGAAGCCTGATGTCGGACTCTCCGTGGACACGCCTGGCGCACTCAGCGTCTCTTGGCCCGAGTCCTTCACCGGCTGGACACTTCAGGAAAGCCCTGATCTCAATCCCACTAGCTGGTTCAACTCTTCACGCGCCATCACGACCGTGAACGGCACGAGCGCCGTGACCGTGCCGATGAGCTCCGGCAGCCGCTTCTTCCGTCTCGTGAAGCCCTGACGGCTGCCGGAGATTCAAACTCCTCATCCTCCACCACCATGATAGCCACTCTCGATGACACCTCCTTCGGCCAGCAGACAGATGCCTGCTCCGAATGGTTCGAGAGTGCGCTGCGTGGTGATGAAGCGGCGGCCACGCGTCTTTATCAGCATTGCGTTCCCTTACTGCGCGGATGGCTGGCCACTCGGTTGTCAGAGACACAGGCGGCAGATCTGGCGCATGATGCGATGGTTCATGCTTTCAGAAAGCACGGCCAGTTTCGCGCCGGAACAGTGTTCATGCCCTGGCTTAGAACTCTGGCATGGCACATGGCTCTCAATCAGATCCGCGATGATGCGCGTGAGCAAAGCCGCATCATCGCCTGGGTCGATCAGCAACGGCTCCAGGACGTTCAGGCAGATAATGAAAGTGAAACGCGCTTTGCTGCCATGGACCGCTGTCTCTTCACTTTGTCAGAAACGCAGCGGCAGTTGCTCCATCTTCACTATGTAGAAAAACAAACCAGCCAGGCCATCGCCCAATCCCAGGGCCGCACGCGTAGCGCGGTCGCCGTCAGCATCCATCGCATCTGCCAGAAAATGCGACGCGATCTCAGCGTTATGGAAGCAGATGATGACCATTTGGTAATGAACGAACAATAACTAGCGAAGTCGCCTCTATCACGCGTTAGAGTTACCCTCCTTAAACATGCGGCATTCCCTGAAACAGCGCTTCATCGCACTCACGCTCCTGATGGCCTACACCATCACCGGCACGTCGGTGATGCCTGCTGCCATGGCGCTGGCCGCTTGGATTGATGGCAGTCACAGCTTGGTTGTGTCGCAGTCGGAAAGTGGCATGAGGCTCACGCTTCATCATCGCAGTGACGCTTACACTCCTGAAGTAAATGATCATCACAATGCATTGGCCCGCGTTCTCGTGCGCCTTTGCAAAGCATCTGATGAAGGTGATCATCAGCTCATCTCTTCCCAGTTTGACTCGAGCGCCAGCAGCGAGCGTGAAGAAATTGCGCGTGCCGCCAAGGAAGCGCCGCAGGTCAATCTTGCCGCCACCTTCCAGCTCACGCTCATCGCCATCAATCCCGCTCGCGACACAACTCGCGCCAGCGGTTTCAAGGAAGTGCAAATGCCACGGCACCGCATCCGACCGATGCTCACCACTGTGCAGCTTCTGATCTGAGAGAGAGGCGGCTCAAAGCCGTCAGCCGACGCTCTAGCCATCTTGCAGGGTTCATCCTGTATTGGCCCGGGCACCCCATGCATCACGTCATCTGCGTGATCCAAAGTTCGACTCATTCCCTCTACCTCTCTCATGAAATTTTGCTCATCTCTTATCCTGTCAGCCGCTCTGCTCACTAGCAGCGCCTCCCTCCTTCCAGCGCGTGATTCCACCGCTGTCACCAGTGGCGACCTCGTCGCCGAAGCACTCCAAAAAAACCCCGAAGTCCGCTTCTATGAAGCCGAGATCGCCGCAGCGCGCGGTGGTCGCCAATCTGCTAGCCAACTCGCCAATCCAGAACTCACCACTGAAATGGGTGGCATGAGCCTCGCTGCTCAGAAAGACGGCCTCGTCTGGCGTGCGCAGATCCTTCAGACCTTCGATTTCCCCGGTCGCATGTCCTTGCGCAAAGCCATCGCTGACCGTGATATCACACTCGCCGAGCTTGGCCTGTTTCAGTTCAAATCCCAGCTCTCCAACGAAGTCCGTGCCCGTGCTGGTGACGTGCTCTTGCTCAAACGCAAAGAAGACGCCGCCCGCAGTGTCCGCGAGCGTTTGGAAGCCCTCATCGACGTGCTCGTGCAGCGCGACACTGGCTCGGTCAGTGCCCTGCTCGAACGCCGCATCCTCGAAGCCACGCTGCTAACCAGCGACCGCACTTTGACGGATGCTTCAAAACAAGTGCGCGAGGCCATGGCGACGCTCGCCGTGCTTTGTGGCCGTGGGCCTGATCAGGCCATCCAACTCAGCGGTGCCGTCACCTCATTTCCTAGCGCACCGCAGATGGAAACCCTGAAGCAGCAGGCAGCTCGCACGAACTTCGACCTCCAGCAAAAGCGCCTGAACGTCGCCAAGCAAGGTCTCAAGATCGACCTCACCAAATCCGAGCGCTGGGGCAATATCACCTTTGGCCCCTACATGGCCGGGCAACATGCCGGTGGCACACAGATCGAAGGCGGTTTCGCCTTCTCCATCCCGCTGCCACTTTGGAACAAGAACAAAGGCAACGTCGCTGCTGAAGAAGCGCGCACACAACAAGCCGAAGCACTACTCCTCGCCACACTGCGCGATCTTGAGCGTGATCTCTCTGTCCAGCGCTCCGCTTATCTCGCCGAGCTTGATGCCCTCTCCCGCTGGCGTCCCGAGAGCGAGAAACAGTTCGCTGATGCCGCTGCTGAAGCCGACCGCCACTACCGCCTCGGTGCCGTGCCTGCTGCGACCTATGTCGAGATGCAGCGCGGTTATCTCGACGCCATGGATTCGCTCATCGAGTCCCGCCGCAATGCCTGGAAACACCGCATGGAGATCGAGCGCCTCACCGGCACCGCACTCACGGGTGAATCCATCACACCCAAGCTGACGAACAACTAGGCCATGATCTCATCCATCATCGACTTTTCGCTGAAGAACCGCTTCCTCGTCATCATGGGGTCGCTGCTCTTGCTCGCGGCTGGCATCTTCTCCGCCATGCATCTGCCTGTGGACGCGGTGCCTGACATCACGAACACGCAGGTTCAAATCAATACAGCGGTGCCAGGGCTCGCGCCTGAGGAGACGGAAAAGCTTGTTACTTATCCGCTGGAACTCGCGCTCGCAGGCATTCAGGGCGTGGAGGAATTCCGTTCACTCACGAAGTCCGGCCTCTCGCAGGTCACGCTCGTGTTTCGGGATGGCTTCGATCTCTTCCGCGCACGTCAGCTCGTGAGCGAACGTCTCGTGCAGGTGGAACTGCCCGCTGGACTCAGCCCGCAGATGTCGCCCATCAGCACCGGCCTTGGCGAGATCGTCTATTACACGCTCGACTACAAAAAGGAGGCTCCACAGCGCAAACAAACCCGTGAGCGCCAGCTCATGGATCTGCGTGAAGCGCATGATTACATCGTGAAGCCCTTCCTGCGCACTGTGCCAGGCGTGGCGGAGGTGAACAGCAGCGGTGGTTATGAGCGCCAGCTCGTCATCCTTCCGAAGCCCGATTCTCTCACGAACGCGGGCATGACCTTTGGCGAACTCGCGGAGATCATCGGACAAAACGTGGACAACGCGGGCGGTGGTGTCATCGAGCGCGGTACTGATCGTGTGCTGATTCGTGGCGTGAGCAAAGTGGCCAGTGCTGAGGACATCGCCAACCTGCCCGTGAAGTTTGCCGCAGGCATCGAGCCTCTGCGCGTGAAGGATCTCGCCGAAGTCAGTATCGGCAGCAATGTCCGCACCGGATGCGCGGTCGAGAATGGCGAAGAAGCCGTGCTCGGCACCGTGATGATGCTCGTCGGCGAAAACAGCCGCATCATCAGCAAGCGCGTCGAAGAGAAACTCAGCGAGCTGGGCAAGAAGCTGCCCGCTGATCTAGAAATCCGCATCCAGTATGCCCGCAGTGAGGTCGTGGACCGCACGATCGACACCGTGAAGCACAACCTCTTCGAAGGGGCTGTGCTGGTCGTCGCGGTCCTGCTCCTCCTGTTGGGCAACTGGCGTGCGGCCCTGATCGTCGCACTTGCCATACCGCTTTCGTTCCTCTTTGCGCTCATAGGCATGACCTTCGGAGGTGTGTCGGGAAACCTCATGTCACTCGGCGCGGTGGACTTCGGTCTCATCATCGACGGTGCCGTCGTCATGGTGGAAAACATCGTCCGCGTGCTGGGCGAGCGGCAGCATGAACTCGGACGCAAACTCACCGCCAAAGAGCGACTCAATGCCGTCCATGAAGCAGGCGAGCAAGTCGGCAGCCCCATGTTCTTCGGCGTGCTCATCATCACGCTCGTCTATCTTCCCATCCTCGCACTGACTGGCATCGAAGGGAAAATGTTCCACCCCATGGCGATCACCGTCATGCTCGCGCTTGGTGGCGCGCTGGTGCTCGCGCTCACCCTCATGCCCGCGCTTTGCTCACTGCTGCTGACGGGGAACATCAGTGAGAAAGACAACTTCCTCATGCGCTGGTCGAAGGCGGCTTATGCGCCATCGCTCCGCATCGCGTGGACGACACGCTGGGGCGTGGTCGGTGGAGTCGTAGCGCTGCTGGTGGTCACCGTGCTTGTGTTCACGAATCTCCAACAGGAATTCGTGCCCACCCTCAACGAAGGCTCCTGGACCGCGATGGTGTATCAGCCAGCGAACACCAGCCTCAAGACTTCGCTGAATCGCTGCATCAAGACGCAGAAGTATCTGATCGAAAAAGTGCCGGAAGTGACACGAACCTTTGCCCGTGTCGGCACCAGCGAAGTGGCGACTGATCCCATGTCTCCTGGCGAATACGATCTCTACGTCTTCTACAAAGCCCAGTCCGAATGGCGCAAAGAAAACGGCAAGTCCGTCAGTCGTGACCGCCTCGCAGAACTCGTCCGCGATGAACTCGCCAAAGAGGTGCCCGAGCAGGACTACGACTTCGCACAGCCGATCCAGATGCGCTTCAACGAGATGCTCGAAGGCTCCCGTGCCGACCTCGCCGTGCGCATCTTTGGCGATGACTACGACACGATGGAAAAGGTCGCCGGTCAGGTGAAGGAGATCCTCGAAGGCATCGCTGGCACCGACAACGCCGAGTTTGAAAGCCAGGGCCGCGTGCCCGTGCTCGAGATCCGCGTGGACCGCGCCTCGATGCTCAAATTCAATGTCGAGGCCTCCGAAGTGAACGCCGCCATCACCACTGCGATGGCTGGACACACCGCAGGCATGTTGGTCGAGAACAATCGCCGCCGCGCCATCGTCGTGCGCCTGCCCGAGAATCTGCGCAACAACCCCGAAGTCATGAAGGCGCTGCCTGTGCGCACGCAGGACGGATCACTCATCACCCTCGGCCGCCTAGCCGACTTCGTGGAAGTACCGCAGGTCGATGCGATTGGCCGTGAGGACGGACACCGCCGAGTCGGTCTGAATGTCGATCTCGCCGGTGGCACTGACTCCGAAGCTTACGTCAATGCGGCGCGCGCCAAGATCGCCTCCAGCGTTAAGTTGC
>JBIKIA010000342.1:0-5415 GCA_044361885.1 Prosthecobacter sp.
GAATGAAAAAGTGCCAGCAGATCCTGAGAATGTTTCGATCCCATGCCGCATGGGATTGAAACAAAATGAAAATGTTAGACAACATTCTGAGGCTTCATCAATCCCCTCTGG
This sequence comes from Prosthecobacter sp., assembly GCA_044361885.1. GTDB lineage: Bacteria > Verrucomicrobiota > Verrucomicrobiia > Verrucomicrobiales > Verrucomicrobiaceae > Prosthecobacter. The sequence goes on from JBIKIA010000342.1 coordinate 112, forward strand.
GATGGGTTTCGCACAAAATCAAAGAGTCGGAGCACAGCCCCAGACCTTCCGAGTGTCCGCCGAGTCTCTGGAAGCACAGCGCTGTATTGTCGGCGCATCACCAGATGCTGCCTAGCCCTCCGCTCGCGTCTTACCTTGTCCCATGCTCAAGGTCTGGGGGTAGCTAGCAAATGGAGAGATTAGGAGGCCGCTCGGATCAACAGAGTTGAGCACAGTACAGCGGCGAGAAGTGCGAAGTATCCAACACAAGCACGAAAGGCCAGGCGATGGGCCAATGAACGTGCCTGCTGTTTCCACAAGCTGAACAAAACAGGAGCAAGCAGAATGGGTGCTGCCAGTATGAGGAAGAAAGCGCCTAGTGATGCCATGCCGGACCAATACCTAAAAAGCTGGTCAGGAAAACGAGAAGAGCACCTCCATAGCAGACAAAGAGCAGGAAAAGCTGTGCCAAGAACATGGGCTAAGCACCATTAGCAAGCAGACGCCGACACAAGATGAGATAAGCCACCACCCCCATGGCTGGAACCAGCAGATGGAGGGTGATGGCAATGATGATCTCGGATGGCGTCATGAAGCAGCGATCACTTCCCAGCCACCTGCCCGCCGCCGCTTGGCAGGGTGCGCAGGTGTTGAGTCGGGCTGAGACCGTATTTCTCGGGCTGGTACATGGCTTCGATCTTCGCGGGGGGGGCGATGGTGTCGCCTTCGGCGATGACTCGGGCTAAATAGCGCAGCTGGAACTTGCCTTTCTGCGGGGCGTAGTCGGTGAAGAAGAGGGCGCGGTCGGCGCGGATCTCGCGGTGGTCGCAGAACCAGGCTTCGATGCCTTCGGGGAGTTGGTCGGCCCCACGGGCATTCTGGGTTTCGAACTCGGGATTGATGGCCTCCAGCACGCTGGGGAGGGGATCATTGATGGCGAGGTAGCGGTCGCCTCCGCCGATCTCGATGTTCAGGGAGATGACGACCATGTCGCCGACGCGGAGGTCGTCGGCAGCAGCGGTGGAGCCGTCTGGCAGGAGCTTTTCATAGGCTCGCTCGATGGCGTAGCCTTTGTTCTCGCCTTTGAATTCGCGGTCCTGCGGATGGCTGCGGGCATCGACACGGGAGAAGATCTCGCGGTCAGCGGGCAGCTCGACTCTCATTGGCGTGGCGGTGAGTTTCGCATCGATGGGGAAGCTGACTTTGGCACTGCCGGGATGGGCGGGGATGCTGAGTTCGGGCTGCTGGGAATCCCAGATGACTTTGGCGAGCATGGGCTCGGCGGTGCGTTTCAGACTACGCTCGTAGGCGGCGAGACCGGTGAGGGTCCAGGCATTGGTAAAGGTGTTTCCCCACTCACCGCGACCGTTGCGGGATTGCAGGATGGATTGGGCTAGTGCCTCGGCATCCGTGGTCAGGCCGAGATGAGTGTAGGCGAGCAGGCGGAGGGCTTTGTTCGCGCCATTGCCAGCCCAGTGACCCCAGACGGGAGCGGGCGGTGTGGCTTTGGCGACGGACTTGGTCGGGCTCTTCTTCGACTTGGCTTTGCTGGCGACTTTCTTCGGTGGCTCGGGTGGTGCCGGTGGTTTCCAGCCGAGCATTTCTTTAATCTGCGCATCGGGTGTGTTGCTGAGGCACATGGCGAGCGAGGTGTAGAGGCGGGCAGCTTCGGGCAGGCGGTCGCGTTTGGCGTGAAGCAGGTTTTGGTAGGCCGGCTCGGGCTTCTTGGCCTTCGCCAGGGTGTAGAGGGCGAAGGCGCAGTCGGTGATGACATAGAGGTCTTTTTCCTCCTCCAGACCGCGCAGCTTCTTCGAGAGGTAGGCGGTGATTTTGTCGATAACTTCTGGCGGCACATTGGCTCCGGCATCGCGGGCGCGCATGAGCATGAAGCCGCCGTAAGCACTGCCCCAGAGGCTGGGCTCCTGACCGCCGGGCCAGTAGGCGAGGCCGCCTTCTTCGGTGGTCATGGTGAGGAGTCGGTTCACGCCTTTTTGCACAGCTTCCTTGGTTTTTTCCACGCTGAGGAGATCGGGGAAGAGTGGCTGATAACCGCCGAGGACGAGCCAGGGAATGGTGGCCGAGGTGCTCTGCTCCGCGCAGCCGTAGGGATACTGCAAAATATATTCCAGAGCATCGCGAGCCTCGAACAAGCGGGTGGTGCTGAGGCTGACGGAGACGGTGCCTTCACCTTCGAGCACGACGGGGTTCACCTTGGCGAGGAGGTTATCCACGGGCTCCTTGCCGAGACGTGAGTAGCGGACTTCGCGCAGCTCGGGCACGGGATGTGTGACCTCCAGCACTGACTCGGTGCCGTCATTCATGGCGGGGCCGCTCCAGCCGGTGGCGGTGCTGGCGGACCACTTCCACTTCGCGGTGCCGAGCTTCACGAACTGCACGGGGAAGCTGACAGCGGCGGTTTCATTGGCCTTGAGAGTGACCTTTTGCTTCCAGACTTTCGGATCTGCGGGAGCCTTGATGGCAGCAGGAATGAAGAAGCGCTCTTCGCGGATGAAGTCGGCGGTGGCATCGAGTTCGAGCATGACCTCGACTTCGCCCGTGGCGGGCGTGGTGTTGTGCAGCACAGCTTTCAGCAAGGTCTCATCACCGAGGCGAGCGAAGCGTGGCACCACGGGATCGACCATGAGGGGCTTGTTGATTTTGAAAGCGGACTCGCCGCTGCCAAAGAGGTCCGCACCGCCGACGGCGACGGCCATGAGGCGATAGCGGGTGAGATTGTCCGGCGCAGTGATGTCAGCAGTGACCTGACCGGTGGCATCCGTCATCGCAGTGGCGAGCCAGAGCGGCGTGGCGATGAAGTTCTTCCGCAGAGTGATGGGGGAATCATTTTCCTCACCGCCGCCGCCGATGACGAAACCTTTGTTCCCACGCTCACGAGCGGCGAACTCTTCGGGCAGGATGTCATCGAAGGAGGAATAGTTATGGATCGCCAGCGGCATGGGCGCGTGGAAGAACTCGCTCGGGCTCGGGGTCGTGTGGCCCATGAGGCTGAGCACGCCTTCATCCACGGCGTAAAGAGTGATCTCACTGTTCGCGACGGGCTTGCCCAGGTAGTCGGTGATGGTGGCGGCAATGGCAAAATTCTCGCCGGGCTTCACTTCGGGCTTCGAGGGATTGATGACGACCTTCAGTTCCTTGACCTTGGATTCCACCGTGAGCTCGCAGTAGCCGAGTTTGTATTCAGGCATCTTGTGCTTCTTCGGGCTGGCATCGCTGCCTCGCACGAGGATGACGGAAACGAAGATGTTCGGGGCCTCGGCGTCTTGCACGGGCACTTTGATCACCGGATTCTCAGGTGATAGCTGGGTAATGAATTGCTGATGCACTTGGTTACGCTCAACGGTAACGAGCGCGGTGCCTGCGATGGGTGTCTTCACAACGATGACCGCCTCTTCACCAGGCTTGAGAGTCTTCTTCTCCGGCTGGAGCAGGATGCGTGCGCCGTCTTCCATGGCCCAGGGGAATTCATCGCCGCCGATGACATAGAGCGGCATCCGCGAGAGGACCTTTTTGCCTTTGGCATCGGTGGCTTCCGCCGTGACGAAGTAGGTGCCGCCGCGTGCTGGCTTGAATGGAATGGTCACGCTCGGGGCGCTACCAGCCGTCTGTGGCTTGAGATCAAACTGCTGCTTCAATTCCTCACGCAGGATGACTTGATCCTTCGTCGTGCTACCGCCGCCAGCAGTGGCGATTTTGAGGGTGTGGTATTCCTGGCGCTCGATCTTCACATCGATCTTCACCGCACCGGCAGCAGGTGCGCCTTTGCTATCAATGGCGACGACCTCCACCGGTGTATCCTGACCTGCGCGGCCAAAGAACTGCGGTCCTTTGACGCCGAGGATGAACTCCGCGCCCGGCACCTCGAACTCTGTCGCGGCGCTGATGGTTTGCTGATTGATGTCTGTGACTTCGGCACTCACGCGCACCTGCTGTGGCAAGGCCGCGCGGTCTGGCGGCGGCATGGGCATTTCGAGAACGGCGCTGCCATCGTCGTCGATGGAGAGATCGCCATTCACCCACCACTCGCCTTCGGGATCATCATTGCTGTCGTCGTAATAGCCGTCAGCATCGCGATCTTTGCCGTAGTGCGTCCAGCGTGGCGCATCTCCAAAGTGGAACTCACTGAAGGCATCGGGCGCTTCATAAGTGCGCATGGATGACGCACTCCAACTCACCTTTGCGCGGCTGAGCGCCTTGCCCATGAAGTAGTTCGCGCTCATTGGCAGCTTGAGTCGGTCGGCGAGGACTTCGACCTTCTTGCCATCGAGCTTTACTTCAAAAGTGTTCGGCTTGTAGTCGTCGATGCGGAAGCTGTGATTGCCTGCTTCGGGGGAGTCTTCGTCGTTGCCTTCTTTGTTAAAACTGACGGTGAGGTGATACCAGCCGAGCGGTGTCTCAGGCAGCTTCATGTCGTCCGACCATGAACCATTCGCGGAGAAGGTGATCTCTTTATCGAGGATCGTGCGGTAACGCGGGTCGCGGATGCTGACGCGGCCTTTCACGGGCACGGAGTCGAGCGTGAGAGCGTCGCCACTGCGCAGGCGCGTGTGCGCTTTGAGATGAATGGTATCACCTGGGCGATAGAGCGGACGGTCACTGAAGACAAAGGTCTGGCGCGCGGGCTTCCAGACATCTTCCCAGGCCGTGGGGATGTCGTAGGGGATGACGCCGTTGATGCCGGCTTCGTTTGTCTGGATGGCGGTGCAGTCGCCCGCGATCTCGGCGAGCACGAGCGCAGGATCACTGCCTTTCAGTGTGGCGATGCCGTTCGCGTCGGTGTCCGCATAGCCGAGGAGTTTTTGCGCCTGATCGACCATCGTGAGTCGCACGCCAGGGACGGGTTTGCCAGTGGTCAGTGAGGTGGCAAAGATCATCGTCTCGCGGCCATTACTCTTTTGCATCAAGCCAAGATCGGTGAACTGCACGAGCGACTGTGTGATCACGCCTTGCTGCATGATGCCCTCGGCAGCACGCCCTTCGATCTCGACAAACAACGGTGCGGCAGGTGCTCCGGCGAGGATCTCTTTCCAGTTCAGTTTGATCAGCTCACTCTTATCCAGTGCCTTGTTAATCGGGAAGGTGCGATCAAAGATTTGAGTGCCTGCATACTCATCAATGCTGAGAGGCTTGTAGCCCTTCTTCTTGTCGTCCTCTTGGTAGAACTTGCTGCGATACTCGCTGTATTTGTCGAGGGCCTGGAGTAACTCGGGGCCGGTGAGTTTCTTCACGCGGACACGCAACTCACGGACATTCGCGGCGGTGACTTCATACTCGCCGAGACCTTTGGCGAGCTGCGCCCGCACAAAG
>JBIKIA010000343.1:0-5404 GCA_044361885.1 Prosthecobacter sp.
TCGAGTTTCCTCGTCGAGCCACTGCGCAGGGATTTCAAATCAGCGCCCGCAATGAAGACGCGTTCCTTCGCACTGCGGATGATGAGCGCGCGAACTCCGGCATGATGCGCGACATGGTCGAGGCAGCGGTTGAACTCGCGCAACGTCGTGTCATTCCAGACATTCGCCGAGCTGCCCGCCATGTCGAAGGTGATCCAGGCGCGTTGGTGAGCATCCACTTCGACGCGGAAGTGTTTCAGCGGTGATTCATCGTGGGATGCAGGATGGATCACGAGAGATTCGAGGAGGTGAGTTTTCATGGTGGTGGGTATTCAAATCAGACACGTTCGAGAATGGCAGCGCCGCCCTGGCCTCCGCCGATGCAGAGGCTGACGAGCGCGCGTTTGGCTTTGGTTTCGCGAAGCTGATCGAGGGCGGTGAGCACGAGTCGCGCGCCTGTGGCACCGACGGGGTGCCCGAGGGCGATGGACCCGCCGCGAGGATTGAGCTTGGCCTCAGGGAGGTCGCCAAGAGGCTGCTCCAATCCTGCACGACGGGCGCTGGCAGGGTTTTTCAGACACTGCCGCACGGCCAGCACTTGTGCGGCAAAGGCTTCGTTGATCTCGATGACGTCCAGGTCATCGAGCATGTGTCCGGTGCGATGCAAAACGGCATCCATGGCACGTACAGGACCAAGTCCCATGCGGCGCGGATCGCAGCCGGTGTAAGCGTAGTCAGTCATCATGCCGAGCGGTTCCCAGCCATGACGTTTCACGGCCTCCTCACTCGCGACGAGCAGGGCCACGGCACCGTCGGTAAGTTGGCTGGAGTTGCCCGCGGTGACGCTGCCATGCTCGCGAGCAAACATCGGCTTCAGCTTGGCGAGCTTTTCGAGGCTGGAGTCGGGTCTCATGCCGTTGTCGGCGAGCACAGGAGTGACTTCGCGGCCCATGACGTAGATGGGTGAGACTTCCTTTTGCAGCAAAGCGGCGGCAGCGACGGCTTTGCGATGGCTGTTGCTCGCGAATTCATCCTGCTCCTCGCGGCTGATGCCGAACTCACGTGCGAGCAGTTCCGCCGTCTCGCCCATGTTCATCTCCACGACAGGATCGGTAAGGCCAAGCTTGATGCCGATGAGCGGGGCGAAGTCCGCAGGACGGAAGGTGGCAACCGCGCCGAGCTTTTGAGTGAAGCCTTTGGCCTTGTTCATCATGGCAAATTTCTCCACGGCACCGCGATTGAAGTAGAGCGGCATGTTGCTCATGCTCTCGGTGCCGCCAACGATGAAGACCTCGCCCTGCCCTGCGCACATTTTCGCATGAGCTGTGGTGATGGCTTCGAGACCGGAGGCGCAGTTGCGATGCACGGTCATGGCAGGCCGTGACTCAGGCAAACCTGCACGCAGGGCGATGACACGAGCGATGTTCTGCGCATTCGCGGGCTGGCCGACGCAGCCGAAGATAGTTTCATCGACGGCGTGTGGATCAATGCCGCTGCGCGCGAGCAAGGCGGAGACTGCGGCTCTGCCGAGATCGACAGCATCAAGTGATGCCAGGGATGAACCAGCACGGGTGAAAGGAGTGCGGGTGGCGGCGATGATGAAGAGAGGTTTCATGGTGTTCTCAGTTCGCGGTTATCAGTTCTCTGTTGGCTGAAGCCTTCGGGCGTGAGTCGAGGACTTTGGCTTCTTTGAGCAGTCTGCCGACTCCGAGGCGCTCGCGGAGGTCGGGCATGTCGTGGAAGTGGATTTCGTTCGGTCGGATCTCGGTGACTTCGGCGAAGCGACGCTCCAGGCGGTGCTCGAGGTCTTCGGCATTCACTCCGGTTTCGGGTGCGACATGGAGGAGGAGTTCGTCGAGATCGAGCGGATCGTCGTCGTGCTTCCGTAGCTCGACTTGCCAGGCGGCGACGCCTTTCATGTCGTCGAGGAGGTGCTCAAGGATGTTGAAGTTCACGAGCGTGCCTTTGATTTTATCAAGCTGCATCTCACGCACTTCGCTGACTCGACTGATGGGGCCGAGAAGGCGTGGGCAGGTGCGTCCGCAATGCGGGCAGCGTGTCCAGGTGAGGCCGCCTTCGGCGATGTCGCCGGTGCGGTAGCGGAGGACGACGGTGCCGCGCGCATCGAGCGGAGTGAAGACGATCTCACCGGAGTGGCCTTCGGGCACGGGCTCGCCTGTGCGGGGATCGACGATCTCGATGAAGGCAAGCTCTGGGCTGAGGTGGAAGCCGCTGACGCTGACTCCGAGATTCGTGGGGCATTCGGGGAAGGCCATCTTGGCTTCGGTGAAGCCGTAGGTGCTGATGATGCTGACATCATCGGCACCGAGATCATGAGCGAGCATGGTGAGGCGTGCCCTCATGCCCTCGGCGACCTTTTCGCCACCGAGTACGATGCGACGAAGCTGTGGCCAGTGTTTGCCAGCTTCGGCGGCTTCGCGCAGCATGTGGTAAAGGAAGGTGGGCATGCCGATGACGACCTCGGGTCGCACTTTTTCAATGAGGGCGATGTTTCCCTCCGTGCCCATGACCTTGCCGCCACCGCTGCTGACCATGAAGGTGCCGAAGCCGAGGCCCGCATGATGCGCCTGCCAGAAGGCGAGGTGCGGCGCATAGGGAAAGGTATTCACATGCCGCCACTCACGCTGCGAGGCTCCGACCTCCATGAGGCGGCGGCCTGTGATGTCTAGATTTGCGAGATCGTGCTTCGTGAAGGCGAAGGGCACGGGATCAGACGAGCGGCCTGTGGTGCTCGTCATCATCACGGGGCGGAATTCTTTCTCGATCTCCTCTTTGGCAAAGGCACTGCCGTGGAAGACGGCGTTCCAAATGACGCCCCACTCGCGCTTGAGTGCGGCTTCGTTCGGGATGAGCACGAATTCGCGCTGCTGCTCGCGCGGCACGGTGAGGTTGCTCTTGCTGGTGAAGGGCACTTTGCTCCAGTCATCGAAGCTATGGATGTCCTCGGGATGCAGATCATGCTCGGCAAAGAGCCGACGGTAATGCGCGCTGAAGGGGATGACGCGCTCTTTGAGATAAGTGCGGAGGCGGTGTAGTTGCCAGTCGTGCCAGACTTCAGGCAGCGAGGCATCCCATTTCGGAGGAGCGGAGATTAGTTTCATGGCTGGAGTTGGTTGGGGGTGGTGGGAAGAGTGCGCGGATGGCTGGCAAGGCCGCTTCGGCAGCACGGCGGCCCGTTTCGATGTAGCGGGCGTGGTTCTCGAAGTCGGCCCACGAACTGCCGCAGTGGAAGGGATGGATGAGCACCTCGGCATCGCGTGCTTCCTTCTCCACGAGTCCGACTTGGGCGCACATGAGCGAGCGGCGGAAGGTGTCGAGCACATTGCCATCAGCCAGGAGGTTCACAGGGCGAAGCAGCCGGGACATGAAGCTCGATTTCTTGATCAGTGGAGTAAAGGTCGTGTTCTGGCAGCGGTCTAGATCATGGTAAGTCGGCAGCACATTCACCGCGATGACGGCGTCGAGATCGAAGCGCTCACGTAGCAATGTGACGGGCAAAGGATCGACAGCACCACCATCCGTGTATCGCCTGCCATTGATAAGAACTGGCGAGCAGACGCCAGGAATGGCGGCACTGGCATGAACGGCAGGCGCGACGGGGCCGGAATCGAAAACATGGGCCTGGAGTGCATCTAGATCAGTCGCCACGACGATGAGAGGTCGCTTCAGTTGCTCGAACGTTTGTTCGCCGAGGCAGCGCTCCAGATGTCGGCGGATTTTGTTTCCGCGAATCAGCCCTGCTGTGGGAGGGATGTTGAAATCGAGCAATGCTCGCAGTGCCTTGCGGTTCGGAATCTCTTTCGCAAGCAGCTCCAAGTCCGTGCCATTGAGCCCGGTGGCATAGACTGCCCCGACATAGGCTCCCATGCTCGTGCCTGCGATGGCGGCGATGGGAATGTTGTTTTCCTCCAATACCTGAATGACGCCGACATGAGCCAGCCCGCGTGCACCACCTGCGGATAGAGCGAGCCCGATCTTGGGAACTCGGGTAACTGCGCCAGTGCCGCCATACTCCTGACCGTCATTCGCGGCGCGCAGAATCCCTGTCCCTTGGTTTGGGGTGGGATGTGTATGTTTCATAGTGACCTCCTTGCGTGCTTGGATGCACACGCCTGGGGTCTTTGTTCAAAGACACGATCTCTATAGTTGCTTCGTTTTCGGCATTACTGCCGCGCTCGTCTAACCCCCAAGCTTCGGACGTTTGCCGAACTTGCCGAGTTTGTTGGGCTTGCCGCCCATGCCGGGGAACATGCCTTTGGGCATCTGGGGCATTTTACCACCGCCCATCATGCCGGCGAGACCTCCCATGCCGCCTCCGCCCATCATGCCGCCAGCGAGCTGGGACATCATGCCTTTGTTGCCCATAAGCTTCTTCATCATCTCGTACTGCTGCACGAGCTGATTGATCTCCATGACGGGGCGTCCGCAGCCTCCGGCGATGCGCTTGCGGCGGCTGCCGTTGAGGATGTCGGGCTTGGCGCGCTCCTTCGGGGTCATGGAAAGGATGATGGCCTCGGTGTGCTTGAGTTTCTTGTCGTCCACGCCAGGCATGTTTTTCAGTGCGCCCATGCCGGGAAGCATGCCGAGGATGCCCTCCAGCGGCCCGAGCTTCTTCATGAATTTGAGCTGCCCAAGGAAGTCGTTGAAGTCGAATTTGTTCTCCTCAAAGCGGCGCATCATGCTCGCCGCTTCTTTTTCGTCGATCTCCTGGGAGGCTTTCTCGACGAGTGAAACGACATCGCCCATGCCGAGGATGCGCTGGGCCATGCGGTCGGGGTGGAAGACTTCGAGCGCGTCCACCTTTTCACCCGTACCGAGGAACTTCACGGGGCAGCCGGTGACGTGACGCATGGAAAGCAGGGCACCGCCGCGGGCGTCGCCGTCCAGCTTTGTCATGATGAGGCCGGTGATGGTGACGGTCTCGTGGAACTTCGTGGCGACGCTGACGGCCTGCTGACCTGTGGCGGCATCGGCGACGAGGAGTGTCTCGCTCGGCTTCACGAGGTCGCGCACTTGACGGAGTTCGCGGAGGAGGTCGTCATCCACTTCCTGGCGTCCGGCGGTGTCGAAGATGGCGATGCCACCCCCCTGCTCTTCCAGCCATTTAAGCGCAGCCTTCGTAGCTTTGACGGGATCGGTTTCGCCGACAGGCGGCACGCAAACGGGCACTCCGAGCTGCTGGCCGAGCACCTGGAGCTGGGTGATGGCGGCGGGGCGGTAAAGGTCGAGCGCGATGAGCAGCGGGCGCTTACCCTGCTTCTTCAGCCAGGAGGCGAGCTTGGCGGACGTGGTGGTTTTGCCGGCACCGTTCAGACCGACCATGAGGATGCGCTGCGGCGGGGAGAGATCGAGTTCGGTGGCATCGCTGCCGAGGATCTTTGCCAGCTCATCCTGGAAGATCTTC
>JBIKIA010000344.1:0-5385 GCA_044361885.1 Prosthecobacter sp.
AAGCGCTGGGGTTCCTTTGTGACCGCGACGAGTGCGGACGGACTGAAGTGGAAATGCGTGGGAGATCGCCCAGCCAATGCAGGTGGCGAGCGCTTTGAAGTGAGCGGTTTGTATCGCTTCGGCGACTTTTACTATGCGACGGGCCAGCTACTCAGCCCGTGGTCGTGGCGTCCGGATGGCAGCGATATCGGGCGCGACATGCTAGCGTATCGCTCACCGGACTTTGTGTCGTGGTCAAAGGCGAAGGCGCTGTCGTATGCGCGCCCCGGCCAGCTTTCTAATCCACCGGTCAAAGGCCAGCAGATGCACATGGGCGCTGGCTTGTGGAATCGCGGAAACGTCATGGTCGGCCTACACGGCATGTGGCAGGACGCGGAGCAAGCGCCAACGAAGGGCAAGAGCTGGAACCTCGGCGTGCGTGTCGATCTCGGCCTCGTAGTGAGCAATGACGGCGTGCATTTCCGCGAGCCAGTGCCGGGCTTTCAAATCATCCCGCGAGGCAAGGAAGGCGAGTGGGACGATGTGGCGATCCTGCAAGGCCACGCCTTTGTGAACGAGGGCGACAAGACGATGATCTGGTATTCGCACTGGGACACGGGAGGCGTGCTCGACGCCATGGACATCGGTCTCGCGACGCTTCGGCGAGATGGATTTGGCTCGCTGTCGCGGAAGGTTGCTGAGGAAGAGGGGCACTTCATCACGAGCACTTTTGAAGCGAAGGAGATCGCACTGAACGTGGATGGCATCAGTTCAGAGGCACCTCTTTCGATTCAACTCCTTGACCATCTTGACCATGTTCTTGACGGCTACGACGCGAAGGTGAGTGCGAGTGGTGTGCGTGTGCCGCTCGCCTTTGCGAAACCTCTGCCAGAGGGCAAGAAGCTCGCTTTGCGTGTGAACATCCCGGCGAACAGCCTCGCAAGGATCTACGCCGTCTATCTCGAATAACCCATCGGGCGCGGCACGCTAAATGGCCGCATTTATGACATTCTTGGTAACCTGACCAAGGTGACGCAATCCTTCATGGTGAGCACACCACAACAGAGCTAGCGGGAGCTTTACTTTGGCTCCGCGGGCAATTCAGGGGATGCAGCGGACAAGTTTGATTTCGAGAAAGACGGACTCGTCAACCTCATCGAATTCGCCTTTGGCCTGAATCCGACAACAGGTGCATCAATGCAACTACAGCAGGGACAAAAAAACGGAAACAACTTCGTGATTAGCTTCACTCAGCCATCTGGCGTATCAGACATCACCTTCGGTGCGGAATGGGGCAGTTCAATCTCGTCCAATCTCGCCGATTGGACGGCCATTCCAGACACTGGCAGTGGTAGCGCACACACTTTCAGCGTTTCGATCGGGAACAATCAACGGATATTTGTTCGACTCAAGGTGACTAGCTCGTAAATTCTTAGTCTGTAGCCGTTGGCAAACCGGTTTGAAAAACCACTGTCAACCACCGCCAACCACGGTAAACAACCTTCAACGGCTCCACATCCCATGCTACTGATCATCGACAACTACGACTCCTTCACCTACAACCTCGTCCAGTATTTCGGCGAGATGGGCGCACAGATGGAGATTCATCGGAATGACCAGATCACGCTGGAGGAGATCGCGAAGAAAAAACCCGATCACATCTGCATCTCGCCCGGCCCCTGCACGCCAAAGGAGGCGGGCATCAGTTGCGCCGTGATCGAGAAGTTCGGGCCGAGCATTCCCACCCTCGGTGTCTGCCTCGGGCATCAAAGCATCGGCCATGTCTTCGGCGGCGATGTCGTGCGTGCTGATCGACTCATGCACGGAAAGGTTTCCAAAATCCGCCATCAAGGACAGTCTGTCTTCAAAGGCATGCCCGAACCCTTCACCGCCACGCGCTACCACTCTTTGCTCGTGAAGCGCGCCACCCTGCCCGCATGCCTGGAGATCACCGCCTTGTGTGATGACGACGAATCTGAGATCATGGGCCTGCGCCACAAGGAACTCCCCATCCACGGCGTCCAGTTTCACCCCGAATCCATCCTCACCCAGGATGGGAAACGGCTGCTGAAAAACTTCCTTGAGATGTAAACGGTCATTGATGGCGTCTTGACGATCTTGATCCTTTGACCGTTTGTCCTACTTCCTCACGTTCCTCGCTGGATTCATCGTCGGCGTAGCGACGTGGCTAATCTGGGTCGGGCTTCGGTTTGCCTCAGATCTGAAAGCAGCACGAGAGGCTGTGGCGCATTACCACGACGGCAGTGATCACCCAAAAGACATCGCCGCGAATAAAGCCGTGGAGGAATGCAAAAACCGGCTGCGCTGGCAGAAACGAATCAATCCCGAATGGCTCCCGCCGCTCGTTGACGAAGTGCCAAAGCTCGTGCGCGAGATCGCCTCCATTTATCATCCTGAGCATCCAGATCCACTCCTCGCACCGGGCCTCGGCCAGTTTTCCCGCGCGGTGCATCTCGCCGCATTGGACGTGGCGGACTTTCTCCAGACACGCAGCATCGGCCGACTCGTCGATGTGAGCGCCAGCACCGCTTTGAAAACCTGGGAGATGACCCACAAAATCGCCACGCATGAGACGATGCAATCCGTGGGTAAATGGTACAAGCGTCTGCTGCCCGTGTGGCAGGTGCTGAAGTATAAATCACCTGTCACCTGGGCTGGCATGGCCGTCTCCAACGTCGCAGCCCGCACGCTGCAACCCGCGCTGATCGACATCATCGCCAAGCGCACCATCGATCTCTATGGTTCCGACGTGCCACGGAAACCCACCATCCAGACCGCTCCCAGGCTCGAAAACGGCGGGCAGTCGTCCTAGAGACTCGGTGTCCACAAGAGATCACAGCCATTTTGAGCTGGCACTTTATCGGAAATCATCTTGCTGGAAGCTAAGAAAGTGGTTACAAGTTTCGTTCAGATTCGCGTGCTCCTTGGATTGGTTCTCTTAAATCCATTGGTCAGCACGTTTCGCGACTTTCACCCTCAGCATGGCTTTCATTCAATTCTCTTCAACCATCCCGCATGATCGGGAGAAGGAAGAGTCACCCATGCTGCCGCGAGTCTGCACGGCCTGATATGCTTGTACTGTATCGTGCTGCACGCTTAAAATCCTTTCGTAGAGTTGAACCTAACATCTCTTCGAGTTCCGAATCCATCCAGGAGGTATCCTATTAGCAACCCATTCCAAAACTTGAGCAGCAACCAGTTCGCAGGGCGTCCTGGTCAGGCAAACACCAACCCTCCGGCTCGTCCGGCAGGTGCACCACCGCCAGCAGGACAGCGTCCGCTCGGTGCCCCACCTCCAGGCCCACGCCCCGCAGGAGCCCCGCCAGTGGGTGGCGGAGCCGCAGGAGCTTATCGCCCACCGATGGGCGGTGGCAGTCGACCAATGGGTGGCGGAGGCAGTGGCCCTCCCGGTCGCGGTCGGCCCAACAATGGTCGCTTCGTGGACCAGACTCGCATCAATGAGCGCATCCGCGCGCCAAAAGTTCGCGTCGTGGACGGCGTGAACAACGCACAGTACGGTGTCCTGCCCACGCATCAGGCCATCCGCATGGCCAAGGAACGCGGACTCGACCTCGTCGAAGTCGCCCCCAATGCCGAACCCCCGGTCTGCAAGATCGTCGATTACGGCAAATACAAGTACATGCAGGAGAAGCACAAGAAGGAAGCTCACAAGCACCACAAAGGTGGCAAAGTGAAGGAGTTGAAATTCCGCATTGGCATCGACCCGCACGACTACCTCATCAAGATCACCCACGCCGAAGACTTCCTCGCCGAAGGTCATAAAGTGCGCATCCAGCTCCAGTTCCGTGGTCGTCAGATCGCCCATCAGGAACTCGGCCACGCGCTCGCCAAAAAGATCAAGGAAGACCTCCTGAACATGGGCCATGTGGACCAGGAGCCCAAGATGGCCGGTCGTAACATCAACATGCAGATCAGTCCCCTGCCCGAGCAGCAGCGGCACCGCAAATTCAAGGTCCATCTCAAAGGCGTCACTGCCAGCGCTGACATCAAGCACCACGAAGAGGGCCACGATCCACGCGAGGACAAGCACGATCATGAAGACCATCATGATGATCACACAGATCATCATGACGGAAGCCAGCTGCCTGCTGCACCACCCGCAGCAGAAGCACCGGCGTCCGACCCAGCTCCTGAGCAGAAATAATCATTCTGACAACCCCGGCATCAGGCCTGCCTTTTCCCGCTGGAAAAGCAGGCCTGATCTCGCGTAGAGTCCGGTTCAAATACCGCACCTGCCCCCCTAGCCCATGCCCTCAGGAAACACTGTCTCGCTCAAGAATGTGAAAGTCATCGGTCGTGAGAACCTGCCTGACACAGGTGGCTTCCTCATCCTGCCCAGCCAGCTCAGCTACCATGACCTGCTGCGCTTGGAGGCCTTGTTAGCAGGTCGTCAGATCACCTGCCTCATTGAGCAGGGGGCCGCACTGCCACCGCTGATGCGGGCGCATTTGGAAAAGGAGAACGTCCACGCGCTCGCCATCGACTCCGATACCACTGACACCAGCACCTTCCGTCAGGTCGTCGGAACTGAGGCAAGTGAAGATCGCGTGATTATCTACCTGCCCGCCGAAGCTGCGGTGATCAACTCCCCCATGAGCACCGTGCCTGGAGCCAGGCTCGAATTCCTGCTCAAGGCCGGCATCCCCGTCCTGCCCATCTATGTCCAGAGCAGCAGGGAGATCGCCCTCGACATCGAAGCCCGCTATGATGAAAGCGCCGTCGTCATGGCCTTCGGCAAGATGCTCACCCCGGCAGAGACCACCCTCGCCGCCTACCAGGAAGAGCTCCTCAGCCTCGCCGAACAGGCCTTTTCCTCGCATCCAGCCCTTGGCATGCACCTCGCCTATGCCATGCTCCTCGGCCTCAAACGCCACGGCAGCAGAAATAAAGTCATCGACGGCAAAGACGACAAATCGCTGGGTTATGATCGTGTCCTCGCCGTCGCCGCTGCCCTCTCCAGGCACATCAAATCCGAGACCAAAAAGAAGCGCGTCGCCATTGTATTGCCTCCCGGCATCGGCGGACTCATCGCCAACATCGCCGTCCTCCTCGCGGGAAAGATCCCCGTGAATCTGAACTTCACCGCCGGACGCTCAGCCATCGAGCACGCCATCAAGGCCGCCGACATCGACCGTTTCGTCACCGCCGACATCTTTGTCCGCAAAGCCCAGCAGTTCCCCTGGCCCTCCAGCAAGCATCTTATCCTCATCGAGCGACTCCTGCCGAAGCTGAAGGTGAAAATCGGCCTCTGGCTCGTTTTGAGCAAGCTCCTCCCCGGTTTCCTCCTCGCACTCCTCCTCGGCGTACCGCGCAAAGGTGGTCGTAGCGAGGCATTGGTGCTCTTCACCAGCGGCAGTTCAGGAA
>JBIKIA010000032.1:0-17457 GCA_044361885.1 Prosthecobacter sp.
AAAAAGCCCGACATCAGCGACAGCGAAGCCAAAGCCACGCTGCAAACCTGTGATCTCGTCATCGCCGCCCTGCCCGAGTGCCTGCCGCGCACGCATCCCCAGCACGATGAGCTTCTCTCCAAAACCCACAATCGCCGTGGCGACTCCCTGCTCCAGCTTGGCCGAGCCGATGACGCCCTCGAAGCCTTCAACGCCGCCCAGCCCCTCGCCCCCGACGACGCCTACATTCTCTACAACCGAGCCCGCGCCCACCTCGCCCTCGGCGACACCGACAACGCCCGCGCCGACCTCCAAGCCGCCAGCGATCCAAAGTTCAATCAGCCGCTCGCACGCGATCTCGCGCAGAAGTTGCTCAATGAAATGAAGTAGCTCACCACCCACCGCCTAGTGCCTTCACCAGCAGCACGGTAGCGAGGAAAAACTCGCCTTGGAGCCGTGTGGATTCACGCTCGGCGCGGAGTTGGGTGCGCTGAGCATCCAGCACTTCGTAGTAGGCGACCAAACCAGACTCGTAGCGTTTCTGCGCCAGCTCCAAGGCCTTCGTGGCCGAGGCGACGGTCACGTCCTGAGCGGCGGATTGACGGCGGAGAACATCGAGTGCGCTGAGGCTGTCCTCCGTGTCACGCATCGCGGTAAGCACGGTCTGGCGGTAGGCGGAGGCTCCCTGCTCGTAGCGTGCTTTCGTGGCTTCGTGGGTGGCTTTGACCCGGCCTCCGCGCAGCAGCGGCCACTCGACGGCAGCAGGTCCGAGACCCCAGATGCGGCTGCTGCCGTTGTCGATCAAATCATAGAAGCTCGTCTGTGTGCCGCCGCGAAGGCCGATGGTGACGGTGGGAAAGTATGCTGCCTTTGCCACGCCGATCTCGGCATTCAATGCGGCCATCTCGCGCTCCGCCGCAGCGATGTCTGGACGCCGCTCCAGCAAGCTGCTCGGAACGCTGCGGGGCAGGGAAGGGGGCGCTCCGTCGAGCGGCCCGGCAGGCAGCGCGAAGTCACTCGGCATCTTGCCGAGCAGAAGGGCGATGGCGTGCTCCAACTCGGCGCGCGGCCTTTCCAAACCAATGGCCTCGGCCTCTGTCTCGGCGAGATCTGTCTCCGCCTGCGCTACATCCATCTGTGCGATGTCGCCCTGCGTGAAGCGCTTCCGCGCCATGTCCACGGTGCGCTGGCGGACAGCGACGGTGCGCTTCAAAAGAGCGATCTGAGCATCCTGAACGCGTAGCGAATAGTAATTCATCGCCAGTTCGCTGAGCAGGCCAAGTCGCGCGTTTTGGAAATCGGCATCCGCTGCATCGGCGCGTGCATTGCCAGCCTTGCTTTGATTGCGGATGCGACCCCAGAAATCCACCTCGTAAGTGAAGTCGAGTGTGTTCAGCAGCGTGTTGCGCGAGCGTCCGCCGGCGAACTGAAAGGCCATCGTCTCGGTGCTACGATCCCGCTGCGCACTGTTGCGAATCGAAGCGAAGGGAAACAGCCCCGCCTTGTCCGCCCGTGCCTGAGCCCGAGCTTCGAGAACTCTCTGGCGGGCAATTTCAAGTGTCGGACTCGCAGTCTCTGCCTCATGCATAAGCTGGCTGAGCCTCGCATCGCCAAAGAATCGCCACCAGTCGCCACGCGCCTCGGCATCACTTGGCTTCGCTGTGCGCCAGGGGCCCTGCGTCTTGAACTCCGTCGGCAGATCCGGCTTCGGCGCGAGATACTTGGGCGCGACGTTGCAGCCTGAGAGCAACAGGCCGCCAAGAAGAAATATGGAGATCGACTTCGTCATTCGGGTTTCGTCATTTCAAGCGCCTCATCTAGCTTCCGGCTCGCATCCAGCGGTGAGCCTGTCCTTTGGCCGAGCAGCGCATACATCATCGGCACCAGAATGAGCGTCACGACGGTGGCGATGCTGACGCCGAAGACGATCACGACACCGACGACGCGGCGAGTTTCAAAGCCAGCTCCACCTCCGAGCATGAGCGGCAGTGCGCCCATCACAGTGGCGAGTGCGGTCATGACGATGGGGCGCAGGCGTTGCTCGCTGGCAGTGAGGATGGCATCGCGAAAGGCCACACCCTCGTCACGCAGTTGATTGATGAACTCGACGATGAGGATGCCGTTCTTCGCTGCCAGGCCGATGAGCATGATGAGGCCGATCTGGCTGTGGATGCTCTGATTCATGCCCATGAATTTCAGGCCAAGCAGCGCGCCAGCCACGGCCATCGGCACTGTCAGCATGATGGTGAAAGGATGCACGAAGCTCTCAAATTGCGCCGCCAGCAGGAGAAAGGCGATGAGCATCGCGAGACCGAACACGAGGCCGATGTTTCCCTGGTTTTGTTTCAGCTTCAGTGAGTTGCCTTTGTAGCCCACGATGGCGCTTCCAGGCAGGGTTTCGCGGATCAGATCCTCCATGTAAGTGACCGCTTCGCCGAGGCTGTAACCGGTGGCCAACTCGGCATCGAAGGTGATGCTTCTCATTCGGTTGTAGCGGTTCAGTGTGCCGCTGTCGGCGAACTCTTCCGTCTTCACCAGATTCGAAAGAGGGATGAGTTGCTTCGTGCGCTCGCTGCGGACGAAGAGGTTGTTCAGATCCACCGGCGTGCGCTTGTCGGCGTAGCTGCCTTCGAGCATCACGTCGTATTCTTCGCCTTCGTGAATGAAAGTCGTGGCACGCCGTCCGCCGAGCATAGTTTCCAAAGTCATGCCGATGTCCGCCGTCGAGACTCCTAGATCAGCCGCACGCGCTTGATCGATGGTGACGCGCAATTGCGGCTTGGTATCACGGTAATCGCAGTCAAAGCCGAGCAGTTTCGGATTGAGTCGCCCCTTTGCCAAGATGATGTCTCGCCACTTGGCGAGTTCTTCAAAGGTGGGGCCACTCACGACGATCTCGAGCGGCTTGTTCAGCCCGCGCAGGATGGCCTGACGCATGATGACGGAGACCTTGGCCTCGGTCATGTCAGCGGTTCTTTGCCGCACATCTTCCATGATGGTGAAGCCATCCCGCCGCGTGCCGAAGGGAGTCAGGGTGATCACGGCGATGGAGTCATTGAAGTCGGCCGATGAGCCAAAGCTTCGCGGTGCGCGGGCATTCACACGGGTGGCTTCTTTCGTGTCCTCCACGAGCGGCATCACACGCTCCGTGAGTGCATCCAGCGTCTGCACGGCATTGCCATAGGTCGTGCCCGGCGGTCCGGTGGCGACGACGAAGAATGATCCGCGATCTTCGCGTGGCATGAACTCGTCTGGAATGTTCATCAGCAGCCACACGCACAGCGCCGTGATGCCCGCGACGATGGGAACGGCCGACCCAGGGAAGTGCAGCGCCTTATCCAGCACCCAGCGATAGCTCCGCTGAACTACACCAAAGAGGCGATCCAAGGTGCGAGCGATGAAGCCATCGCCCTCGCGACCACGGAGGATCTTCGAGGCCATCATCGGTGAAAGCGTGAGTGCCACGAAGCCCGAGAAAGCCACGGCAATTGAAAGCGTGACGCTGAACTCGGCAAACATGCGCCCCGTGTCTCCCGGCATGAAGGCCACAGGGATGAAGACGCTCATCAGCACCAGCGTGGTGGCGATGACGGCAAACCCGACCTGACGTGTGCCTTTGTAAGCGGCCACGAGCGGGTTTTCACCATGTTCGATGCGGCGGTGGATGTTCTCCAACACCACGATGGCGTCATCCACCACGAGCCCGATCGCTAGGACGAAGGCGAGCAGCGTCAGGGTGTTCATCGAGTAGCCGACGGCCTGCAAAACAAGACAGGTGGCAAACACGCTCACCGGCACCGCTACGGTCGGAATCAGCACCGCCCGGAAGCTGCCGAGGAAGAGGAAGATGATGATCACCACCAGCGCCAACGCGATGCCGAGTGTGCGATACACTTCATGCAGGGATTCCTCGATGAACTGGCTGATGTCGTAGCTGTTCTCCAGCTTCAAATCGGGCGGCAAAGTCTTGCGAATGTCTTCCGCCTCAGCACGCACCGCACGGGCGACTTCGAGCGGATTCGAGCGCGATTGACGAATGATGCCGACAGACACCATGAGCACTCGGTTGCCTTTGAAAACCGTGCGCGCCTCCTCCGCTCCGAGCGCGATCTTGGCCACCTCACTCAATCGCACTTGATAACCATTCGCCCCACGTGCGATGACGAGTTTCTCGAAGTCTTCGACACTGCGATACTGCCGCGTTAGCCGCACCGTGAACTGCCGGTCGAGCGACTGCACTGTGCCCGCAGGCGGGTCCACGTTTTCACTGCGCAGTGCCTTTTCGACATCGATGGCCGTGAGACCGCGTGCCGCGAGAGCCTCACGATCCAGCCACACGCGCAAAGCATAGCGCGAGCCGCCATTGATGCGCACGCGCGCCACGCCGGGCAGTCGTGAGAAGCGGTCAATGAGATAGCGCTCGGCGTAGTCGGTGAGTTCGAGCGTGTTGCGTGATTCGCTCGTGAGGTTCAGATACATCAGCACCTCGGCGCTTAGCTCCGTCTTGCCGACGTTCGGTGGGTCCACCTCTGGCGGCAGTGTGGCGAGCACTGGGCTGATCGCCTCGCGGATGTCATTCGCCGCTGCATCGAGGTCGCGCCCGAGGGTGAACTCGACCGTGATCTCGGATTTCCCATCGACGCTGATCGACGAGATGTTTTCGATGGCTTCCACCTGCGAGATGCGATCCTCCAGCCGCTGCGTGATGCGACTTTCCACCACACTCGCCGAAGCTCCGCGGTAGTAAGTCTCCACCGTCACGATGGGCGGCTCGATGTCAGGAAACTCGCGCAACGGCAGCCGCGTGTAAGCGACGATACCAAAGGTGACGAGCACCAGATTCATCACCAAAGCCAGCACCGGGCGGCGAACGGATGTGTCAGAGAGCCACATGACTTACTTCGCGCTCTCCCCGCTGCTTTTGGACGAGAGCGCCTCGGGATTGAAGGCTTTCACAGGACCGGCGAACTGGCCGGTGATTTTGACGGCCATGCCGTCCTGCAAACCGACGAGACCATCAGCGACGACAAGCTGGTTTTCCTCAAGGCCTTTCAGCACTTCGAGGTAGCCCGGCTTCCGGCGGCCGGTGGTGATCTCGACGCGCTTGGCTTTGTCATCGGCGATGATGAACACAAAAGCCTTCGAGCCGATGGGGACGAGCGCACGTTCGGGGATGGAAAGTGAGATGCGTGGCTCCACACGAAGCGATGCGGTGACGAGCATTCCCGGCTTGAGCAAAAGATCTGCATTCGGCACTTCCGCACGCGCTGCGACGGCTCGTGTGGCGGGATCGATGCGGGAGTCGAGGTGGGCGAGCTTGCCTTTGAAAACTCGGTCGCGTGTGGCCTCGGTGCGCGCTTCGATCTCGGTGCCTTCTTTGATCATGCCGATGTAGGTTTCCGGCACGCTGAAGTCGATCTTCACGACATCGATCTTATCTAGCGAGACGATCACCGTGCCTGGCGACACAAGCGCGCCGACGCTGATGCGTCGCAGTCCGAGCCAGCCATCGAAAGGAGCCACGATTCGCCTGTCCGCCAGACGCGCTTCGGCCTCGAGGATGTTTTGCTTCGCGACATCGGCCAGCGTGCGCCGCTCCTCCAAGCGCGCCTCGGGTGCCGCACCATCTTTGACGAGACTTTGTAGGCGAGTGATCTCGCGCTCGTGCTCCGTGAGCTGGGACTTCGAAGCTGAGAGAGCCGCCAGTTCCTCTGCCGCGCTGAGTTCCACGAGCAGCGTGCCTTTTTTCACCTGCTGCCCGTCTTCAAAATGTAGCGCGGTGACTGTCTCGGTGACGTTCGCACTGAGGTCGATCGACTCATCCGCCGCCACGGTGCCGATGGCGAGCAAGTCGAGCGCGTAGTCCATCTTCGTGACCTTGGCGGTGGAGACAGGCAAGGCTCCCTTGGTCTTCGCTGCGGCGGCTGGGATCTGCTTCAACGCTTTTTGCTGCTGCCAGAAATACCATCCACCACCAGCGACAGCGGCGCTGATAATGAGGAAGACGATGGAGCGCAGCCAGGGCGCGGGACGGGAATCGGACATGATGGGGGGCAGAAACAAACGCCGCCAGATCCCTCCGCTAGCAGTCAAAACCATGCTGGACAAGTCGGCATCCGACTCTAGCATTCGCACCACATGACCGCGCCCGCCCAGGCTTTTCTCCTTCTCTCCCTGCGACTTACGCAAGGGTAGGCGGCCCGCGTTTGCTCGTCATGCACCCAGCCGTCACGTCACGGCTTCAATCCCAGGGAAATCCTGTGAATCTTGCCATCTTGTTCATCCTGTAAAGAAAGCTCGTCATGTTAAAGAACCCCGCTTCCAAGTATCAGCCCTTCCCGGCGATCCCGATCCAGAACCGTCAGTGGCCCAGCCGCACCATCACCCATGCGCCCATCTGGTGCAGTGTGGATCTCCGCGATGGCAATCAAGCACTCGCCGTGCCGATGAATGTCTCCCAGAAGCTCGACATGTTCGATGCACTGGTGAAGTGCGGCTTTAAAGAAATCGAGGTCGGCTTCCCCTCCGCCTCGAACACCGAGTTCAGCTTCAACCGCCGTCTCATCGAGGAAAAGCGCATCCCGGATGACGTCACCATCCAGGTGCTTGTGCAGGCGCGTGAGGACTTGATCGAGAAGACCGTGCAGAGCCTCATCGGGGCAAAGCAGGTCGTCATCCACATGTACAATTCCACTTCGCCCGCGCAGCGGAAGTACGTCTTTGGCAAGACGAAGGAAGAGATCATCGCCGTGGCCAAAAGCGGCGCACGTTTGATCAAAGATCGCCTGCATCGTCTGACCGAAGGCGGCACGAAAGTCACGCTGCAATACTCCCCCGAAAGCTTCAGCGCCACCGAGGTCGAGTTCGCCAAAGAAATCAGCGAGGCCGTGATGGATGTCTGGCAGCCCACGCCTGAGAATAAGATGATCCTGAACCTCCCCGACACCGTCGAGGTGGCCATGCCAAACGTCTATGCCGACCAGATCGAGTGGATCTGCACGAACATCAAAAACCGCGACAGCCTCATCATCAGCCTGCACACGCACAACGATCGCGGCACCGGCACCGCCGCTACTGAGCTTGGATTGCTGGCCGGAGCAGACCGCGTGGAAGGCACGCTCTTCGGCAATGGCGAGCGCACGGGCAATCTGGACATCGTCCAAGTCGCCATGAACCTCTACATGCACGGCACTGATCCGAAGCTGGACTTCAGCGACATGAACGGCCTCATCCGCATGTATGAGCGCACCACCGGCATGACCGTCCCCGCCCGCCAGCCCTACTCCGGCGAACTCGTCTTCACCGCCTTCAGCGGCAGCCATCAGGACGCGATCAAAAAAGGCCTCACCGGCTACGACGAACACAAAACCATCTGGGATGTGCCCTACCTCACCATCGATCCCCATGACATAGGCCGCGAATACCATGAGGTCATCCGCGTGAACAGCCAGAGCGGCAAAGGCGGCGTCGCCTACCTTCTCGAAAGCGAGTTCGGTATCGAACTGCCGAAAGACATGCAGCGCGAGTTCGGCCCCATCGCCAACGACTTGGTGGACAAGCTGGGCCGTGAGGTCAGCGGCACCGAATTGAAGGGCATGTTCTGGAAAGAATACATCGAGCGCGAGACACCCTTCGCCCTGCATCACTTCCATGCCGACGGCGTGGACGGAGTCTTCACCTGCCGTTGCAGCCTCGTCGTGAATGACCGCGAGCGCGGAGTCGTCGGCACCGGCAACGGCCCCATCGCCGCCTTTGCAGATGCGCTCATCAAAGACGCCGGAGCCCCGAGCTTCGAGGTCGCCACCTACCGCGAGCAAAGCCTCAGTTCCGGCACCGAAGCCGCCGCCCTCGCCTACATCCAGATCAAGACCACCACCGGTAAACTCGTCTGGGGAGCTGGTGTCGATACCAACATCGAACTCGCCTCCATCAAAGCCGTGCTCAGCGCGGTGAATCGGGCGGGGTGAGCTTTTCAATCAACTGACAGCAAATGGGGGCAGAAAAAGGGAGTGATCCTATTTGCTGCCACCATTTTTCTGCCAGCCTGATTAGGCTTCTAAACCGAGCCGGATGTAATACTCCGACTTTGATCCAGCCATGAAACTCCACCTTCTCAGTGACCTGCATCTGGAATTCGCGCCTTTCACTCCGCCGCAGGTGGACGCGGATGTGGTGACCCTGGCCGGAGACACCTCACCGGGACATTATGGGGTGCGCTGGGCGGCGGAGACGTTTCCTGGGAAGCCGGTGCTCTACCTCATGGGCAACCATGAGTTCTACGGGCATGACATCCCACGGCTGACACACAAGCTGGAGGAGGAGACGCAGGGAACGAACATTCACGTGATGGAAAACAAGGCGGTGGAGCTGGGGGATGTGGTGTTTCTCGGATGTTCGCTCTGGACCAATTTCGCCCTGGGGAATGAGCCTTCCATTGGCGCACTGGTGGCGGAAGGAGCGATGAATGACTTCAAGCGCATCCGCTTCTTCCCAGGATTCACGCGACTGCGTGCCGGGCATCTGCGGAGGATTCATGCGGACTCCGTGCTTTGGTTGCAGCAGCAGTTCGAGTTGTATCGAGGTCGCAAGATCGTGGTGCTCACCCATCATGCTCCTTCGCCTCGCTCCATCCCGCCGAAGTGGCAGGGCGAACCGCTGAACTGCGCCTTTGCCTCGGATCTGGAATCTCTTGTGGCTGGCAGCGGAGCAAAGCTTTGGATTCATGGTCACATTCACGCTCAGTCGGATTACCTCATCGGCGAGACACGCATCATTGCGAACCCGCGTGGTTATCCGATGGAGGATGTCGGTGACTTCCAGCCCGACCTCGTGATCGAAGTCTGATCCCGTCAGCGCAGGAATGGAGAGATTGAGCCCACCACTCCCGTAGTTTCATCTCCCTATGAATCCCGTCTTCCACGACAAGCTCCAGCTCCGCACGCGTCGCCAGTTTCTCGGCAACGCCGGGCAGTTCAGCCTCGGTGCCATCGCCATGCAGGCGATGCAGGCCGACGCGGCCCCGAAGTCGGACAATCCGCTCGCGCCGAAGCATCCGCTCCATGCCGCGAAGGCGAAGCGGGTCATTTATCTGCACATGTCAGGCGCGCCGCCGCATCTGGACCTCTTTGATTACAAGCCGGAGCTGGTGAAGCGCGACGGGCAGAACTGTCCCGACAGCGAACTGAAGGGCCGCACCTTTGCCTTCACCACGGGCGTGCCAAAGCTCATGGGTACGCCGCGCAGCTTCAAGCAATACGGCAAAGGCGGCATTTGGATGAGCGATGCCTGCCCGAACTTCCACGGCATCGCCGATGACATCACGATGGTGCGGTCGATGAACACGGATCAGTTCAATCACGCGCCCGCCGAGTTGCTGCTCTTCACTGGACACATCCGCCAGGGACGTCCGTCCATGGGCTCCTGGGCCACCTATGGACTCGGCACAGAAAATCAGGATCTGCCCGGCTTCGTGGCTCTCATCTCCAGCGGCACTCAGCCCAGCGGCGGCCAGGGTTGCTGGGGCAGTGGTTTCATCCCCAGCGTGTTTCAGGGCGTGCAGTGCCGCAGCAAAGGCGACCCCGTTTTGTATGCGAACAATCCCGCTGGCATGAGCCGCGAGATGCGGCGCAAGACGCTCGATGCGCTCAAGGAACTCAACGAGCTCCAGTCCGCCGAACTCGGCCATCCAGAAACCGTCACCCGCATCGCCCAATACGAACTCGCCTACCGCATGCAGACCAGCGTGCCTGAGGTGATGGACATCTCGAAGGAGCCGCAGCACATCATCGAGGCTTATGGCGCCAAGCCTGGAGAGTCCAGCTTCGCGAACAACTGCCTGCTCGCGCGCCGACTCATCGAGCAAGGTGTGCGCTTCGTGAATCTCTTCGACTGGGGCTGGGACTTCCACGGCACCGGCGTGGACAATGGCATCACCGATGGCCTGACGAAAAAGATGGCCGCCACGGACAAACCCGTCGCCGCCTTGATCAAAGACCTCAAACAGCGCGGCCTCCTGGATGACACCCTCGTCGTCTGGGGCGGTGAATTTGGCCGCACGCCCTTCCGCGAAGGCCGCACCGCCGCCAGCAAGGTGCTGGGCCGCGATCACTACCCGGACTGCTACACGCTCTTCATGGCCGGCGGTGGCGTGAAGGCAGGCTTCGACTACGGCAGCAGCGACGAACTCGGCTTCCACGTCGCCGAAAACAAAGTCCACGTCCACGACCTCCAGGCCACCATCATGCACCTGCTCGGCTTCGACCACGAACGCCTCACCTACCGCTTCCAAGGCCGCAACTACCGCCTCACCGACATCCACGGGCATGTGGTGAAGGATATTTTGGCGTGAGATGTATTTTATCATGAACCGCCGCCACTTTCTCCAAACCACCGCCGGAGCTGCCCTCACCTCGTGTTCCACGTTGAGCGAGCCTGATTCGCTGATCATCGACACGCATCAGCATCTCTGGGATCTGAGCGTCATCAGTCCGCCCTGGATCAAAGGTGCGCCGGAAGTGCTGCGGCATGATTTTGTGACGGCGGACTATGTGAAGGCCAATGCGGGTCTGAACGTGAAAGCGATCTACATGGAGGTCGATGTGGCTCCGAAGGATCACGTTAAGGAAGCGGATGACATCGTGGCCCAGTGCCGCGCTGGAAACACACCCACCATTGCGGCGACGATTGGTGGACGGCCTGCTTCGGATGACTTCGAGACCTATGTGAAGCGCTACGCGGGCAATGGCGTCGTCAAAGGTCTGCGTCAGGTGCTGCATGGCGAATCCACGCCTCCGGGGTTCTGCCTGAGCAACGAATTCGTTCGCGGTGTGCGCACGCTGGGCAAACACGGCCTCAACTTCGAACTCACCATGCGCCCCAACGAGCTGAAGGACGGCGCGAAGCTCATCCGCGAATGCCCGGACACCCGCTTCGTGCTCGACCACTGCGGCAATGGCGATCCGAAGGCATTCAATCCCAAACTCGGTCCCGGTTTGAAGCGAAGTTGCACCGCCGACGAATGGAAACGCGGCATTGATGCCGTCGCTGCGCAGCCCGGCGTCATGTGCAAGATCAGCGGCATCGTCGCCTTCGTTCCACCGGGGAAATGGCACGCGGAAGATCTCTCACCTGTCGTGAATCATTGCATCGATGCCTTCGGCCCCGACCGTGTCTTCTTCGGCGGCGACTGGCCCGTCTGCCTCCTTGGTAGCCCCGTGCGTGGCTGGGTGGATGCGCTGAAGCAAATCATCTCCTCACGCCCCGCCAGCGAGCAGCGGAAGCTGTGGTCGGGCAACGCTAAGAAGTTTTACGGACTGAAGGTGTGAGTCACTTCTTCACCGCTCCGAGTACCTGAAGCTCGTGAATGGACCAGTAGGTTCCCTTCGCTTCGCCGAGCTGGGAGATGCGGATGGATTTGGCCTTCAGGGGCTTGTTGAAGAGGTAGTCGATGACGCCGGCTTCGCCTTCGCCTTGCAGCGCGGGCTTCTCCCATTCGGTGCCGTTGATGGAGAGTTCGATCTTGAACTTGCGCGGGTAATCGCCGCGGGATTTGCCGGTGTCGAGGATGAGGCCGGTGATGTCGGTGGGCTCGGGGAGGTCGATCTGGAACCACATGTCGGGGCTCTGCGGCTTGCGAGTGTCCCAGCGGGTGGTGATGTCGCTGTCGATGGCTTTGGCGACTTCTTTGACGTTGTGACTGGAGGTGAGTTTCCACGCGGCGCGGTTTGGCAAGGGCTGCGGGTAAAGGGCGCGGAGTTCTTCGATGGTCCACGGCGTGGTGCGCTTGCCGAGTTCTTTGCGCAAGGCGGCGACTTCTTTGTTGGTGATGAGCTTGCCGCTGTTGCCAAAGGCTTTGCGGATGTAGCTGGCGACATCGGCGATCCATTGGTCGTTGTTGGTGGCCATGGGGACCATGGCGGCTTCGTAGGTTTTGCCGTCGATGGGACCGGCGAGACCATTCAACATCACACGCACGATGGCATCGCCCTGCACGGCGGTGCGTGATCCGGCGAGCGGTGGGGCGAGTGTGGCACCTTCGCGACCAGCGATGGGCATACCTGCGCCGTCGAAGCCGTGGCAGGCGAAGCAAAGGGAGCGGAAGATCTCTTGGCCTCGCTCGAGCTGCTTCTTTTCTTCCTTCGTGAAGCTGCCGCTGATCTTTGGTGCCTCGACGAGCAACTGCGCCCCGATTTCCTTCACGCCGAGGCTGGCGGAGGTCATGAGCGTCATCTGCGCTTCGTCCTTCCACTTGGGCCAGTTAAGGTGCTTGGCGGTGTAAAGCGTCTGGAGCACCACGGTCGGGTCTTTGTCGGCCTTGAGGGCTTGGATGTCGGCGATCAAAGCGGTGTCGCCTTTTTTGAGCAGTGATTCAGCGACGCGGATGGCGCTAGCGCGGACTTGCGCGTGCTCGTCCTTCATCGCGGTTCGCAAAATTTCAGGTGTGATCGCTTCGAGCCCTTCCAGCGTCCAAAGCGCATGCAGGCGAGCGAGGTGATTGTCATGCTTGAGCAGGGAAACGAGCGCGGGGACCACGGATGGGTCGTTTTTGACGATGAGCATGCGCTGCGCGGTATCGCGCCAGAAGCCGTTTGGATGCGTGAGATGCGCGACAAGCTGCGAGGGCGTTTCGCCGATCATTTTCGGCTGCGGGCCGGGTTTGAAATCTTTATGCACGAGACGCCATACGCGGCCATGACCGGCAACGTGCTGCATGCCGGTCGGCTCAATGGCTCCGCGCAGGAAACTGCCGGGCTTCACCCAATTTCCCTCCTGAATGATTCCGCGATACGCATCGACGATGTAGAGGCAGCCATCGGGGCCGGTGGTCATGTTCAGCGGGCGGAAATTCGGATCGCTGCTGCGGATGAACTCGCTCATCTGCTCCTCATACGGATTGGTCACGGTGGTAATGCCGTCTTTGATCTCCACCGTGGCGCGGCGGATGAGACGACCGACGGGTTCAGGCAGGAATACGTTGCCATAAAGCTCCTTCGGCAGGCGATCCCCGCGATACACGGTCTGTCCGGCGCAGCCGGTGAAGTGGTTCAAGCGCTTGTCCTCCGGCGAATGGAAGCGTCCAGGGCCACCCTGGAAATCGCCGAGCGCGACGATCGGCCACACGGTGTCGAACTTCTCGCTCTTCTGCTGCTTCACATTGATCGCGGCATAAAGAATGGGCGCTTGGTAATTCCACAGGCCCTTTTCGCCGCCCGCATTGCTCCACCACATCTTGCCATAGTCGTCTTGAGCGAGGCCCCACTGGCCGCCATTCGGCGCGGTGTTTTCTTTGAGCGGTGCCTCTTTGCCAGCCCAGCGCAGGCGGTAGCCGTTGTAGGTGGTGTAGATCCAGTTATCCAGGCCCCACACGAGGCCGCTGGGCTGATGCTCCATGTTTCCACCACGCGGTCCGCCGACATACCAGGGCGCTTGCTCATCGGCCACACCGTCGCCATTCGCATCGCGATGCAGCGTGATGTCATTGGTGTTGGTGATGCCGACGAGCACCCGATCATCCAGTGGCAGCACCATGCGAGGCAGCAGCAGGTTATCCAGATACACGCTGTGCTTGTCGAAGACGCCATCGCCCTTCGTCGATTCATGCAGCGAGATGCGGCTCTTCGGCGTCAGCTCATCCGTGCCGTCGATGTCCTGCATGTAGGTGCGCATTTCGACGACGTACATTTTGCCATCCCCATCAAAGGCGATCGCCATCGGCTCCTTGATCAGCGGATCACTCAAAACGAGCTCCAACGAGTAGCCATCCGGCAACTGGATCGTCTTCAGCTCCTCCTCCGGCGTCTTGGCCTGGATGGGGAAGGTGTAGGTCGGATTTGTTTCGGCGAATGTCGCGCTGGTGAACGCGAGGAGGGAAAGGAGACGGAAGAGCATTTTGAGAATGCAGTAGTCGTGGGGAGGCAGGGAAGCCTTGCAACGAGATCTCTTCATTCCAGAGGAGCATCTGGAGGTGCTGCGCGGAGGAATGCAAGCCAGTGCCGCAGGCTGTTGGCCGCTGACGTGTCGGGCAGCGCGGCTTCATCGAGCGTGAGCGTCATTTCCCAGCCATGCGGATGCTGAATGGCTGCCGCGCCCAAGCTGCTCCACCAGGTGAGCATGACATGATTGGAATCCAACACATGCGCCACGAAGCGCTGGATGCCCATCGCCCAGGCCTGCTCCCACAAGGCAGCCAGCAGAATCGTGCCAGATCCCTGGCCCTGAAACTCATCTGCCACCGTGAAGGAAACCTCCGCCAGGCTCTCATCCTCTCCCGATCGCCAGAAAGAGCCGCCGCCCACGCCAGGAACATCGTCGTTGTCTTGGATGACGATAATCCAGCTCGCATGCTGGCCCTGATTTTCCGCACAGAGCTTGTCGATAAAGGTCGGATTGACGCCGCGAAAACGTGTCCAGAACCTGAAGTAAGTGGATTCGGGCGAGAGCCGCTTGAAGGCGTCGATGATACGCTCCCGATCATTCGGAAGCAGCGGGCGCAGGATCACAGGAAGCCCATCGCGAAGACGCAGTTGATGATGGGACAACAAAGAGGGCATGAGCTGGTTTGAACCGAAGAGGGGGCCAAATCAGCCGATGATCAAGCACAGCAAAGCAAGCGAACAGCCATCGGATCTGCGAGGAGGAGGAGTGCGAACTTCCGAGTTCGTTCCCTGGCAGGGCGCTAAGCTGAGATCGAACTTGGAAGTTCGATCTACTTTTTCGCATCAGCCTCAGCGAGGATCTTCTTCGCTTCCTCCGCGCCGATCTCACGCACGAAAAGATTCCGCCAGCGGATCTCGCCGCCGTGGGTTTGCAGCATGATGGGGCCTTTGGCGGGGTAGGGGATGGCTTTGTCGGGATAGTTTTCCATTGGGGCACCATCGACGACGAGCTTCTCATTCAGCCACACCCAGGTGCGGGCTCCGATCTGGCGGATGCGGAAGCTGTTCCACTCGCCGAGGTCCTTGTCAGCGATCACGAGGGGATCACGTCCAGGCGTGTCCGGTGTGTTGTTAAAAAGGCCGCCGGAGCCGAGGTGTGGACGACGTGTCGGCTTCGCAGGATCGAAGACTTGGCTCTTATCCCAGATCTGCACCTGCGGCACGCCGCGCAGGTAGATGCCGCTGTCGGCCTTCGGCACGGTTTTGTATTCGATGAGGAACTCCATGTCGCCAAACTCCTGCTCGGTGGTGGCATAGGGGCCGTGGCCATCGTTCACGAGTTCGCCATTTTCGGCCTTCCAGTTCGTGGGGAACTCCTCGCGCATCTTTTTCAGCGCGGCGTCTTTCTTTTCACCGGTGAGCTTCTGGACGCTGTGTGGATTCAGGCCATACCAACCTGTGAGATCCTTGCCATTAAAGATAGCTTTGAAGCCAGCAGGCGGCTCGGCGGCTTGAAGAGACGAAAAAACGAGGAGGGCGGCGAAGGGTAGAAGCTTCATGGTGGTGGGCAACAAACGGAAGAACTCGCGAAACAGTTTCACCCACCGCCCAAGCGATGCACAATGCCGCGTGAAACTCGACCGCCTCATCGCCAAACATCGCTCACTCGGGCGGAGCGAGGCGCATCGGCTCATCGCCGCTGGGAGTGTGCGCGTGAATGGCGAGGTCATTGTGAGCAATCAGCACGAGGTGGATCGGTTCACCCAAGTGGAGCTGGAGACCGAGGTCGTGCAGCAGGCCGAGCGAGCGCTCTACCTCATGCTGCACAAGCCTGGCGGAGTCGTGAGCGCCACGGTCGATGCCGAGCATCAGACGGTGATCGACCTCATCGACGATCCCGACAAGCACACGCTGCACATCGCCGGAAGACTCGACCGTTGGTCCACGGGTCTGCTACTGCTGACCAACGATGGCCGCTGGTCGAAGCAGCTCATGGACGCTCAATCCAAGGTGCCAAAGACCTATGTCGTTGAAACTGATGCGCCCATCCCCAGCGATGCCGTCGCCGCCTTCGAGCGTGGCTTTCACTTCGCTGCCGAAGACATCACCACGCTGCCCTGCGAACTGGTACTGCTGGGCGAGCGGCGTGCTCGTGTGACGCTGCATGAAGGCCGCCATCACCAGATCAAGCGCATGTTTGGCCGCGTGGGATGCTTCGTCACAGCACTGCATCGCGAGAGCATCGGCAGGCTGACTTTGCCGGCGGATCTGGCTGCGGGTCAGGGGCGCGCGCTGACGGCGGAGGAGCGGTTGGCTGTGGCATGAGGTTGCACCTCGCTGCCAGCGCGCCACTTTCATCACTTCACCATGCCCACACCCCCTTTTCACTACCAGGAACTCCTCGAACTCGGCACCGACGACACCGAATACCGTCTGCTGACGAAGGAACACGTTAGCGTGCAAAAATTTGGCGAGAAGGAAGTGCTCGTCGTCGATCCCGAAGCTCTAACGCTGCTGGCGAATCAGGCCTTCCACGACATCAACTTCTTCCTGCGCCCGAAGCACTTGAAGCAGGTCGCCGCCATCCTTGATGACCCTGAAGCCAGCGAGAACGACCGCATGGTCGCGCTGACGATGCTCAAGAACGCCGACGTGGCCTCCGCGGGCCTGCTGCCGTTTTGTCAGGACACGGGAACGTCGATCATCATGGGCAAAAAAGGCCAGCAGGTCTGGACTGGCGGTGGAGATGAAGCCGCGCTGTCGAAGGGCGTCTATCTCGCCTACACGGAGAACAACCTGCGCTACTCGCAGAACGCCGCGCTCGACATGTTCACGGAGAAGAACACGGGCACGAACCTGCCCGCGCAACTCGATCTCTACGCCACCGATGGCGACGCCTATAAATTCCTCTTCATCGCCAAAGGCGGCGGCTCGGCGAACAAGGCTTACCTTTATCAAGAGACCCGCGCCGTGCTCAATCCGAAGAGCATCGTGAAGTTCCTCAGCGAGAAGATGGTGTCGCTCGGCACCGCCGCATGTCCGCCGTATCACCTCACCTTCGTCATCGGCGGCACGTCGGCTGAATCGACGATGAAACACGTCAAACTCGCCTCCACGAAGTATTACGACGGCCTCCCCACCACCGGCAACGAGCACGGCCGCGCCTTCCGCGATGTCGAACTCGAAGCGCAAATGCTTCAGGCCGCCCGTGAGTGCGGCATCGGTGCCCAGTTTGGCGGCAAATACTTCGCCCTCGATGTCCGCGTCATCCGCCTGCCGCGTCACGGCGCGTCTTTGCCCATCGGCATCGGCGTTTCCTGCTCCGCCGACCGCCAGGCAAAGGGCAAGATCACGCGCGACGGCGTCTTCATCGAGAAGCTCGAAACCAACCCGCTGCAATACATCCCCGAGGAGCTGCGCCACCGCAAAGACACCAACGCCGTCCGCATCGACACGAACCGCCCCATGGCCGAGATCCGCGCCGAGCTCAGCAAGTATCCCACCACCACGCGCCTCCTCATCAACGGCCCCATCATCGTCGCCCGCGACATCGCGCACGCGAAGCTCAAGGAGATGCTCGATGCCGGCAAGCCGCTGCCCGACT
>JBIKIA010000756.1:0-5375 GCA_044361885.1 Prosthecobacter sp.
CAAAAACGGTGCCAGCGTGCCGCCGATGCGACCGCCAAGCGCCACCATGCCGCTGGCACGCGCACGACCGGTCAGGGGAATCCATTTGCGGACCAGAGCCATCGACGTGGGATAAGCGCCCGACTCCGCAATGCCACACAACAGCCGTGCGATGAGCAATCCGGCAAAGCCCGTCATGAAACCCGTGAGCATGGTGCATAGCGACCACAGCACGATGTAAAGCGTTAGCATTGGCCGCGCACCGAAACGATCGCTCGCCCAGCCGGCGGGCACTTGAAACAAAGCGTAGGTGAAGAAGAACGCGCTGAGGATGCTACCGATCTGCTCCTGCGACAGCGCGAGATCCTTGTTGAACGACATCGACTTCACGATCTCGCCCATGCAGATGCGGTCGAGATACAGGATGAACGCCATCAGCATCGTGACGCCGATGATGCGATGGCGAATGGTGGTGGGGGTGGTGGGATGAGTCATGAGTGGTGCGACAGAATTGATTCAAACCCACTTCTCAAACCACGCCCACGCGTCCGCCTGGCGCTCGGCGTTGAACTGATGCGGTGCGTCTTCGATGATGCTCTTGAAGTGCTCGGGCACGCCCGCTTTGGCGTAGCACTGGGCGATCTTTTCGTGCGCGGCGTGGACACCAGCGAGTTCGAAGAGGCGGTCTTGCGAGCCGTTGATGACCATGAGCGGCTTGGGCATCGCGAGGGAGGCGATGTCGGGATGATCCATGTGGTGATAGATGCCGGGGATGATCTTGGTGAAGCCGATGCCGCGGATGTGAGCCTCGAGCTGATTGGGAAATGAGCACATCCAACTGCTCACGACGGCCACCTTGATGCGATCGTCCAGCGCGGCGAGATAGGAGCTGCGCAGGCCGCCGACACTTTGGCCGACACAGGCGATGCGGTTCGGGTCCACCTCGGGCCGGGTGACGAGGTAGTCGACGGTGCGGATGTCGTCCCACGCGATGATTCCCGTCCAACTCACTCCGGCGCAGTACAAGGTCTTCGCCATGATTTCCTCATCGCGATTGCAGCGGTTGTGATAGGCCTTCACCTGCTCATCGCTGAGCGTGAGCGAGCGAGCTTTCCACTCGGGTGGATCATCGTCGAGCACCACGCGGCGCTCGCCCCAGTAGAACATGTCGATGGCGATGACCACGTAGCCGCGCCGCACCAGCTCGATGCCGTAGGCGTTGCCGCTGTAACCACGTTCGCGCATTTGTTGGAGCGTTGGATGAATCGCATCGCTCGTCTCTACCTCGCGCTCGCGGCCCCACATGTAGTAGCCGCCGTGTGAATGCAGCGCGACGACCGCAGGCGCGGGGAGCTTGGCCTTCTTTGGAATCAAGACGGTCGCGGGCACGCGAAACACCGGCGTGGTGTTGAACCGCACCTCCTCGCGGATGTAATCGCCGCAGTCCTTGCGCGAGACGACCTCCGCGTTCGGATCGCACTTCGCGGGCGCGTATTGGAGCAGTTCCAGCATCTTCGCGCGTCCTTTGGCCTTCCAGGCAGCGAGGTCGTGGTGAACGCGATGCAGAAACGACATTGACAGATCCTGTCCGCCTTTGAGCTTCTGAATCACGGCATTCACGGAGCCAAACTCCGGCCCGTTCCTTCCCGAGAGCGTAGCGCTGCTGTTCGGCGCAGTTTTCGCTTCTGCGGCGAGTGCTCCGATGGGCGATGATGCCGCAGCCGATGCGGCCATGGTGGCAATGAAGTGGCGGCGGGTGTTCATGGCGTGCGCTTGCTACTTTTTGACCATGTCCGCGAATGCTTCCGGTTGCAGGCCGATGCCGCGTTTGATGACTTCGGGATTCGTGGCGAAGAGGTCCTGGAAGTCGAAGGGACTGGCGAGTGAGTCGATGGGGAACTTGGCGAGCTTGGTGGGATCGAGCTTCTGGATCGCGGGGAACTGCGGATCGGCGATGATCGATGCTGTGGGGCGGACGCGCCGGTCGTAGTCCGCCAGACTCATGCGTATGTGGCTGGGGGGCTTGCCGTCTTCGGCGAAGTTGAGCACCCAGAAGAGCTGGCGTTCCTCATCGGGAGCGCGGAGGAAGTAGCAGTTGTTGTGGTCCTCGATGCCGTGCTGGGCGCCGTATTGTTGCAGCGGCACTTTGACCTTGGTGGGGATGCTGTCGGCGAAGATGTTGTTCCTCACAGTCGCCACGGTGGCGAGTTTGGTGGTCTGGATGAGGTTGCAGACGAAGACATTGTTCTCCAGGACAAAGCCCGGGCAGGTCGTGACTTCCAGGCCGTCAAAACCACGGGCGATGACGCAATTCGAGATGCGGAGGTTACCGCTGTTCCACGCGCAGACAAAGCCCGGCGCGTAACCTTTGCCATATCCATCCCAAAGGCAGCGGCGGATGCTGACATCGGTGCTGTGGCTCACATTCACCACGCGCGAGCCGCTGTTGCCGCCGCCTTGCAGTCCTATCTGCCGGAAGTGGAAGCCATCCAGTTCGATGTTCGTTTTACCGTTGATAACCCAAGCGGCATCCAGGCGTCTTTCATTGCCATCGAACATGACTTTCTCTCCCGGCATGGACTTGAACTTGATGGGCAGTCCCTTGTCGCCCGACACACGCACGCGCACTTTTTCGGAGTAGGTGCCGCCAGCAATCAGCACGGTGTCTCCCGCGCGGATGCTGGAGGCCGCGTGGCCGACAGTGCGCCACGCCTTGCCTCGCTCCAGGCCGGAGTTTGCGTCATCGCCATCGGTCGCCACGTAGTAGGTCTTGGGGGCAGGTTGCTCGCGGTCGGTGGTGAAGGAAATCGCGCCGAATTTCGGGTCGATGACCTCGGGCTTGCCCTTGCCATCAAACGGATTCGCCGCGGAGAGGGCGACGATGCGGAAATGGTAAGTCTTCCCTGGCTGCAAGCCCGTGAGGCTGAAGCTCCGGTGATTGTCGGTGGTGACCCCGACGTGGAACTTCACCCGATTGGCGCACTCCGGCGTGTCGCCCCAGGCCACTTCGCAGACGGCTCCGTGGGTGACGAGCCATTCGATATTCGCCGTCGTCGTGCCCACCGAATGCAGCACCGGCGCGGTCATCTCCAGCGTGTTCGACATGCGGTCCTGATGAAACCCGATGCTCTGCCCGAGTGCGCCGAGCCCCATGAAAGGCGCGGCGGCGGTCACAGTGGCGATGCCATCCTGGATCGTAAAAGTCGGTTGAATGGCGCGCGAGTAGATGTCCTGCGTCTGCTGAACCTGGGCCAGGGACATCACGCCGTCACCGAGCTTCCAGGCACGTGTGGCATCGGCGTAGCTGTGGTAGTCGCTGTATCGCACCGCAGGCGTGCCACCGCGAATCTCGACCGCAGGAGAGGTTCGGTTGTCATAGAGATTGCTGCTCAGATGCGCCTGTTCGCATTCGTCCAAAAGCAGCGCGGCGTGGGAAAACCCCCCTGAACTCGCAGTGCGTGACCTTGAGGGCTGCGACCTTGCGGGCAGAAAGAGCGGTGTCCTTGCCTGTGAAGCGGCAGTTGTGAAAACGCACGCCATCACTCGCGCTCGCTGTGACGGCTCCTGAAAAATGCAGCCGCTCGAACTCGATGCCGCCACTGTTTTCAATGTGGAGACCATCGGTAATGACGGCTCTGCCTGCACCTCGGGCACGCCATGACACCGGATCCGCGCCCGCCTTTCCTCCGCGAATCGTCACGCCGCCCTGGTAAACGCCCTCTTCAAAATACACCGTATCACCGGGACGCACGCTCTTCACCGCACGGGCCAGCCTTTTCCAGGCCGCCGTCACCGAAAGGCCATCCGCAGCGTCATCGCCGGTCGGCTTCAAAAAGAACACATTGGCCTGGTAGGGGAACGGCCCGCGATCCTTCCCATCCGGTGCCGTGCCGCGCATCGTGGAGGTGGATTGCAGTCTGAAATCGAAGTTCACCGGGTCGGCAAACTCCTGGTCGCGATTCACGCGCTCGGGCTGCAGCAGGACGTTGTCCTTCGGGATCTCTGCATCCGGCACATAGATGTTGGGGCCACCGAGAATCGAGTTCGAGACATTGCGCACCGGAAAGTATCCGAGCCCCACGGAGTTCTTCGCCGCGCAAGTCTCCGCCTTCCCTGATTTGATGCCGACATCCGGCCCTTCATTGCCCCAGCCCAGGCAGTGATCGAGCAAACCCTGCTCAGCTGAGAGTCCATAGATCCGCACACCCACGCCAATGGAGCGATAACCCACGCAGTTTCGCGCCACGTCATTTTTGCTCTGATACAGCAGCACGCCCGCACACTCCGAGCTGTTGTGCGGCGAACTGTTTCCGTAGCCCGTGCAGCCCTCCACCAGATTGCCCCCTTCGCCCTCACTGGCGACACAGATGCCCCCGCCATTCAGAAAAGCCGTGCAATCGCGGATGATGCAGTCGCGGGCACCGAGGAAAATGATTCCCCACATGCCAAACAGCGTCCGCGAGCTGCCCATCCCGCTGCTCTCGAACCCGCGCACCGCGATGCCCTCCAGCAGCACACGCACCGGCTTCTCCAACTCCAGACCGTGCCGCCCCAATACCGGCACGCTGTAACGATGCTGCTCCGTGGAGCGCAGGTCCGTGCTCGAAACATAGAGCCGCCCCGCTGCCGAATCATAAAAGTAGCTGCCCGGCTGAAACTCCACCTCGGCCAACGTCGCCCGCTCGCCTATCCGCGACCAGGTATCGACTTCATACACGGCCTGCGCAGCACCTTTGAAATCCGACACGAACGTCTGACGCGACCCCGCCACCGGCTTGAACATCGGCGCATCCACATCCCCGCGCAGCAGCACCGTGCCCGGAATCTCCGCGCGGATCACCGTCTCCTTTTCTGCACCGCCGAGTCCCTTCCTCGCGACCGCCTCCGCATACTCGCCGCGCCCGATAGTCAGCGTATCTCCCGGCTGCAAGGCATCCACGCCCTTCTGAATCGTGAGGAACGCCGCCTCACGACTCGTGCCCGCATTCGAGTCGAGACCCTGCTTGTTCACGAAGAACTCCGCAGCGTGCAGAGTGGTGGAAAGGAGGACGAAGAGCAGGGTGAGTTTCATGGCATCGAGCAGGAAGAGGGGTTGGGCGCGTTACTTCAAGCCGCGCACCGGACGCATCGGTGGCAGCGCAATCATCTGTGTTTCATCGGCCGCCTCGCGCGCCCGCAGCACGATCTCGGTGCTGCGGAAACAATCATCCGCGGTGATGCGCGGCACCGCACCGCCGCGCAGGAACTTCATGAACTCGACAAACAAGTTCTCCGTCTCGCCAAACGGAATGCGCTCCGTCTTGTCGCCCGTGATGAGCGAGATCGTCTCGTCGCCTTCATTCACCTCGACGACGCCTTTCGTGCCGACCACACGCAAACGGTCATCGCTGTGAGTC
>JBIKIA010000566.1:0-3525 GCA_044361885.1 Prosthecobacter sp.
CACCCAGGGCCGCGTGAATGAAGAACTCAAGCAGCTCGTCGAGCGTGCCGAAGGCGTGAAGAACCGCCTCGCCGAAGTCGAAGCTGAGCGCGCCGAGATCGTCGCCCCGCTGGATCCCGCCACCGTGTCCCTCTACCAGCGCATCTTTACCAAAAAGGGCGACTCTGGAGTCGTCCCACTCATCAACGGCGTCTGCGGCGGCTGCCACATGAAAGTCGTCTCCGGCACTTTGCAGGCGGCCCGCGCCGGAGAAGTGCTGGCCCAGTGCGAAAGCTGCGGCCGCATCGTTTACATCGTCGAGTGAGGATGTTTTCACGATAAGTTTTCAGCCAAAAGCGTATTGCAATCCGAGTCTTCCAGACTCACATCAGCCACCCAATCCAACCCGACATGAAAAAACAACTTCCGACTCTTGCCGCTTTCGTCCTCTCGTTTGCTGGCCTGACCGGCATCAACCAAGCCCAGGAGACCAAACCCGTGAGTGAAGCCAAACCCGTGAAAATTGTGATGGAGACCAGCAAAGGCACCATCGAACTCGAACTCGACCCTGTGAAGGCCCCGATCACCGTCGAAAACTTCGTCAAGTATGCCAAAAAAGCCCACTATGACGGCACCATCTTCCACCGCTGCATCCCCGGCTTCATGATCCAGGGCGGCGGTTTCACCCCCGACATGAACCAGAAGTCCGTGGACGCCCCGATCTCCATCGAGTCCAAAAACGGCCTCAAGAACGACCGTGGCACCATCGCCATGGCCCGCACCAGCAATCCGAACAGCGCCACCAGCCAGTTCTTCATCAACGTGAAGGACAACGCCAACCTCGACTACCCGAGCTTCGATGGCTACGGCTACGCCGTCTTTGGTAAGGTCACCAAGGGCCTCGACATCGTCGATGCCATCGTCAGCGTGCCCACCGGCCGCAACGGCCCTCATGGCGACGTGCCCTCCGAGCCCATCCTCATCAAGAGCATGAAAGTCGCCGAGTAATCGGCCCCTCAGAGTCATCTCATCAAGCGGAGCACGGGTCACCCCGGCTCCGCTTTTTCATGGGCTGCCCGGCAGGGCGCACTCGTTTTCGAGTTCAAGTCCTGCTCACTACCATTTATTCTTTCTCACATCTTCCGGTTCTTGCTGCTCTGCTTGTTCAGCGCAGCTAGCAAGGGCTTGGCAGAAACTCATGTGATCCCGCGGATTTCCGAGTCTTCATCGCTAGCGGCACAGAGGGCGAGCCGAGCGTAGCGAGATCGGCTGCCTGAATGGCAGTCTGAAGAGTAACTGCGGGGTGCTCATCAACACGCGGCAAAGCTATTGCCTCGTCACTTTCAGATGCACAAAACGTCTGCCGCTCACTCCGGCAGGCATGGTGGCTTTGATTTGCTGGGTGGTGCCGTTGTCGGAGCCTGGGACGAGGGCTTGGGTGACACCGACGGTGCTCCAGTCGTTGCCCAGCGTGTCGCTCCATTCGACGGTGAAGGACACATCGGTAGCGGCTTTGTTTTTGGTGTAGGTGAACTCCAGGTTAGAGCCGCTGCCGTTCTTTGTCGCGGCCTGAGGTGTCACGTCGTTTGCGGCGGGGGTCATCTTGGTAGCGTATTCGATCAGGTTAGCGACGCCGTCATCGTCATTGTCGGCGGTGTCGAGGCCCGCGCCGGTGTTGAGGACGCTGCCGTAGTTCGTGAAGCGCCATTGCTCCATGGGCGTGGTGAGGAGCGTGAGGACGATGTCGTTGCCGGTGCCGCCGGTGTAAGTGACCTGGAAGGTGTAGCCGTCGTCGGTGAAGGTGCTGTTGTTGGCTTTTCCGGCGAACGTGCCGGAGATGGCTCCGGTGCTGGTTTTGTTCAGGATGGTGAATGTGCTGCCGGGGGCCAAATTGGGACCGCAGACGAGGTCGAGCGTGCCGGCGAGCGCGACGCTGCCACCAGCGCTGAGTTGATCGTAGCCCGTTCCAGCGGTGGAGCCGTTCAACCGCACTTGCAGCACGGAGGAGGTGAAATGTGTGAGCGCTCCGGTGACGGTCGGCGTGCCTTGGGGAGCGAAAGTGAAGCCGTTGTTGGTGCTCAAAGCACCTGCGAGGCTGCCGGTGAGAGCGAGACGCCCGCCGCTGATGGTGGTGAGGCCGGTGTGAGTGTTCGCGCCGCTGAGCGTGAGCGTACCGGCGCCGACTTTGGTGAGGGTGAAAGCACCAGAGATGCCTGGATGGATCACCATGTCACCTGTGCCGCCGATGCTGGCCGCTGCGCCAAGAATGGCAGCGCTCAAATTTGCGGTCGCCGTCGTTCCACTGCCGCTGCTGAACGTGACGCTCGGGGCGCTGGTGTAGCCGCTGCCGGGATTGGTGACCTGGATTCCTGCGACGACGAAATTGGCCGCGTTGCCGGTGCCAGTTGGATTCACCAGTGCGGTGGTGACGGTGCCTCCGGTGAATGCAATCGTTGGCGCAGTCGTGTAGCCGGTGCCTGCGTTCGTGATCATGATGCCGCTGACGACTCCGCTGGTCAAAACGGCCGTCGCGGTGGCTCCTGTGCCGCCACCGCCGCTGATCGTCACTGTGGGCGCTGCCAAATAAACCGTCGTTCCGCTATTGATGGTGAAACTGGCCGCGCTGAGGCCCAAACTGGCGACGGCGGTGGCGTTTCCGCTCAGGATGACATCCGGCACGGAACTATGCACGCCGCCTGCGGTGGTGCTGATCGACGAAACCATGCCGCTGGCGATGCTGGCCGCGTTGGGGCTGTTGTTAACGAGTCCGCCGAGACTGCCGACGCCAGTGCCGCGCAGGGTGAGCACCTCATTGATGTCTTGCTGCCCATTGAGGTCCAAAGTGGCTCCAGCGGTGATGCTGGTGCCGCCGATTGTGTTGCCGAACTGCTGACCGCCATGACCGAGACCGTTGGCATGGCCGATCATCAAAGTCCCCACGCTCACTGTGGTGATGCTGGAGTGCGAATTTGCTCCTGAAAGTGTCCAAGTGCCGTTGCCTTGTTTGTTCACGCCCGCGAGCAAATTGACACCGCTGCCATTACTGATCTGGCCGCTGACAAATCCTGCGCCTGCGCCGTCGAGAAGCAGGTTTCGGCCTGTGGCGATGGGGACGATGCTTCCAGCGAGCGTGAGCGTGCCACCGCTGACGACGATCTTCGTATCACCACCGCCGCCAGTGAGATGGATGGTGCCGAGGATGGTGTTGTCGCCTGCTTCATTGATGATCGCGCCGGTGTTGCTGCTGGTGTTGTAGCTGATGGTCGCGGGCAGCTCGATGGGATCGCTGCTGCCATCGAGATTGAGATGTGGTGCGCCTGCGGTGCCGTTGCTGAGCGTGACAGTCTTGGTGCCATCGCCGAGTGCGGTACTGCTGGTGATGCGCAGCGTGCCGCCGCTGACGTTCACGCCACCATCAAAGGTGTTCGTGCCGCTGAAGACGACGGTGCCCGCATTGATCGGGCAGTCGATTTGCACGCCGCCAGTGCCAGTGATGGCATTCTGCACGGCCAGCGTGCCCGTGCGGTCAAAGCGGAGCGTGCCGTT
>JBIKIA010000346.1:0-5334 GCA_044361885.1 Prosthecobacter sp.
CAAACCTCACATCATCGCTGAATCCGATTACAAGAAGTGGTGGGAGGCCACTAAAAAAGTTCTCAAGGCAGCACGTCATATCGTCGTCCCCTCCAAGCGCCAGGACCCACTCGTCCTGCGTGATTCCGGCGAAAAGCCCGGCACCGTCATGGTCAAGGAATACCTCGGTAAGCGCGACCTCAAGGGCAAGCTCGGCGTCCTTGGCCTCATTCAGAAAGATCTCGACCTCTTTGAAGAACCTGCCAAAGAACTGATCCCCGTCTTCCAGGACATCTCAGACACCGTCCGCAAAGCCTGGCGCCTCCATTTGAAAGAGAGTCTCCAGCTCCTCCTGGCTCGCGATGAAATCATCGATTCCATCCCCGAAGGCACCCCACCTCTCGGTTCCTTCAAAGCGTCCGACCTCGTCAGCGAAGCCCGCACCCTCATTGCTGAGAACGTCGCTGGCCTTCCCGCAGCCC
The DNA here is from genome assembly GCA_044361885.1 of Prosthecobacter sp. Classification (GTDB taxonomy): domain Bacteria; phylum Verrucomicrobiota; class Verrucomicrobiia; order Verrucomicrobiales; family Verrucomicrobiaceae; genus Prosthecobacter. Next base: position 462 of record JBIKIA010000346.1, read on the forward strand.
TATACGGCCGCCTCTACCGCGCCTTCCCTGCCGCCTTCCCGGATCGTGGCTGGGTCACCGAACTTCTCAACCACCTCGCCCGCACTGGCGGACGCGCCGTGGGAGAGATCGCCACCGTGCTCGATGCCAATGGCGAGATCGAAGCCCTCGCCGAATACCTGAAAAAAGCCGTCCGTAACCGTACGCTAAGTCAGGATCTCCTCATCTGGATCTGCAAAGAGCGAGTTGGACTCGCCAAATCCGTCTTCAGCATCGATCTTGGCCATGCCGTGCTCGACGCCGTGGAAAATGACGCTGTCAGTGGCGGTCCGAAACGCGCCGGTCGTCTCGAAGACGCCATGTCCGCCGACAAAACCCTCGTCGGCGAACTCATGGAGGACACTGACCTCGAACTCGTCTCCCTCTTTGCCAAGCGCCTGCTCAACACCACCGCCTTTGACGAACTCACCCGCCGCTCCCTCATGGCCCGAGTCATCAAGGCTCGCCCCGAGATGGAGTCCCTCATGGTGGACAACAATTCCGGCTCACGTGAAGACAACAGCCTCATCGTCTCCTGGGAAAGCCTTGAGAAGAAAAAGGCCGAGCTCAACGAACTCACGACCGTCAAGATCCCGCACAACAAATCCGAGATCCAGATCGCCCGCGAAGAAGGCGACCTTCGAGAAAACGGCGGTTACAAAGCCGCCCGCGAACAGCAGACCGTGCTCAACCGCATGAAGGACGAACTCGAGCGTGACGTGGGCCGCGCCCGTGGCACAGACTTCGCCAATACCCCCACCGAAAAAGTCGGCATGGGAACCATCGTCGATTACGCCGACAGCGCCACCGGCAAGGGCGAAACCCTCACCATCCTCGGTGCCTGGGACAGCGATATGGACAAACACATCGTCTCCTACCTCTCTGAACTCGCCAAGAGCCTCTCCGGCAAGGCAGTCGGCGACGAAGCCGACGTGCCCACCGACACCGGTGCCACCCGCAAAGTGAAGATCACCGCCATCCGCGCCTTCAACACCGGCGCGTAAGCCGCAGTTCTTCCATCATCAATCACCCACGGCGCTGAGTTCCCCTCAGCGCCGTTTTTTTGTTGGATATCCTGAACTCGGCGGCACCCAGCACTCCTTCACCATAGATCAGATCATCTGCCGCATCTCGCTCAGGCAGGCAGATCAGTCACCGTCAGCCCAAGTGGAACAAGTCTGCCTATGTCAGCCGAGTGATGCGTTTCCAGAAGAAATCCAACTCGCGCGCAAGGACGCCGATGACTTTGGCTGGCTCGGCCTGAAGCACGCCAGATTCGGACTCTTTGATGATGCGCTGCATGGCGTAAAGACTGGCGAGACCTTCCGTGTCGAGATGGACGATATCGGTGATCTGGCGGATGGGCTCGGGCAGGAGTTGGCTGTTCGCGAGATTCTGCCAGGAGAGTTGTTCGCGCTCGGTTTTGAAACTCACGAGCTTCAGCTTCGGCGCTGTGCCACCTTCGCGCTCGGCCTGACTGGCGAGATCGGTCACGCGCCCGGCGGCAAAGCTGGTGAGGGTACGCCAATAGGTGGCATCACTGAAAGGGGCCAGTCCAAAGAGGATCTCCACCCCCTGAAGCGACCAGTAGAGGGCGTATCGACCCGTCAGGCTGGGCAGTTCGTGCTCACTGAAGCGCACGAGGGGGAAGCGGCGGCCAGCGAGGCGGATGAGATCAGCGAGGCGGCTGTAATCCAGCGGCTGGGTGAGAGCCTCCGCCTGCAATTGCAGCCGAAGGGCCTGGAACCTGCCTTGGAGGAGGTCTGCTGGCGAGGCCGGTGCTTTAATCTTGATTTGAGCCAGGCCAGTCGCCGCCACAGTGCTTGACGCGGCTTGAAACGGCGAAGCAGCGGCGGGCGGCGATGTGGCCTGAGCACCAGCAGCCACCCGGAAGGGCGACTCAGGTGCACTGAGGACAGACGCCGAGGGTGCTGGCGGGGTGAAGTTTTGGCCTTCGGCGGCGAGGACTGAGGCCGCCTGCCCCGGCTGGCGCAGCCGGGCTAGCATCTCCCGCAGTTTCACAAAGGCATCTGTCGTCGGAGCCAAGGCCTTTTCAGCCTCTGTCAGTTCGGGCTTGTTGCTCCAGTCCTCGAAGCTGTTGTCATCTCCAGCAGGCGTTGCGGGATGCTGGGCATTATGACCGGTAGAAGTTGCGGGCCCCTCCATCATTTCCGTTGGGGCGGGGTCGATGACAGACGTGGTCACTTCGTCCTGCGGCAGGGCGGCCAGAGGCTCGGTGAGGCTTTCAGCCATCGATTGCACGTCACTTGCGGTTTGATCATCAAACAGCACAGGCAGCGTCATCGGCGTCCCTTCAGCAATCGAGAGGCGTACGGTTTCTGTCATGAGAGGGATCGCCCCCCCCGACTCTGTTTCCAAAGAAGGCAACAGGGCCACCTCCATGGTGCCCAGCAGTTCGGGCATGACCTGTGGTGTGGCTGGCACCTCATCAGGTGAAGGCGGCGCGGATTGGAAAACTTCCCACTGGCGAGCGCAATGGCGGAGGAAGGCTCGTGCGGAAACGCTGCCGATTGGACGACCGAGGAAATGCCTTTTCACGCTGACGAAGCGTGTGAATTCATCTCGATGCTCAGCGCTGATATCCGTCTGGCTTAGGCGAAGGCGCAGAAGCTCCTCCGCATCCGCTTCCGTTAGTCCGCGCAGGAGCACCTGACTGGCTGTGAGGCGGTCCTCAAGGGCACTGGGCAGGTGATGCCCGAAGGTGGCCTGCCAGACATCCTGATTCAAACTCAGCAGTACATGAAGGCGATGGGCCTCCACCAGTTCCATGAGCATGGAGGCGATCTTCACCCCGGCATCCGGGTGACGGTAAAAGCCGTCCAAATGATCCACCAGCAAGACTACAGGCCGCCAAACAGCCAGCAGACGCAGCCAGGCAGGTACCCCCGAGTTATTGTCTTCCGCCGTCAGCTCCTGCATCTCCGCCATACCAGCCAGCCCTCCGTGGATGCTCTGCTCCAGCATGGCTGCCATCCATGAGTCCAGAGACTCCGCCCGCAATGGCAACTCGCGTGCAGCCAGCATGGCCATCGGCCCGCGCAGGCTCTCCCGGTTTTGGGCGATCCAGGTTCCGATGCGGCACGCCTTTCCATGGGGATCAAAAACATCCTGCCCCGAACCGGAGAGAGCTTCCAAAGCCTGATCGGTATTGGCACAGGCAAGCTGGCCGCCTTCGATCAGCCGGCGCAGAAGTAGCAGCACCACATGTCCGCTGACCTCACGCAGACGCGTCCAGCCCTGGGAATCTCCCGAGACAGCGCTTTCAGCGAGCGACTCGATCCCGCGTCTCGACAGGGTGGAAAGCGTCAGTGAATCCCCCGAACGAAAGGCCACCGGGACGATCACCGCCTGATCCGCCGCAGCGGCGGCGACTCGACCCAAAAGGTGCGTTTTACCATAACCCGCGCGGGGTGCCGTCAGCAGCATCAGTGGCCCTGCACTCTGACCACCCACCACATCCACGAGTTGGTCCAGTACGTCAGCGTTGAGCCCCTGCACCGAGTCGTCCACATGCCAGGGGGTGCGGCAGACATCGGTCGAGAAGGGATTCGCCGGGGAGAGCGGAGCCGGGCCGAACCCAGAGGGGTCAGGTGAGGAATTCGGATCAGGGTGGGCCACAAGAACAGGACGGGGGATTTTCTGTCAGACAGAGCTAACTATTGAAATTATTCCTCACTCGTAAAAATTAAAGTCTCGATTTCGACTATTTGCGAAAATTTTCAGATTCGCGGGCTCGGCATTCTCGAAAATGATGAGGTCCTGATGAAGGCTCGAAGCAGCAAGCTTCACCAAAAAGCAAGAGGCGGGTCTTTCGACCCGCCTCGGAGTATTTCAGATGGGACCAACAGCCAGGAGGTTTACCAACGAGAAAAGAGCGATGTGGGAGCAGCGAGCCGCTCACCGTTATCTATGCTATGTTTCCACATCCGAAAAGGAATGCGTCAGGAGCTTGTGAGTGGGTTGTAAGACGTTTGTCAGTTCAAATCACTTCTCCCGCACCCGCTCGGCGATCTGAATGACCGCCAGGATCACCTCCATGACCACCCGGGCACTTATCACATAGAGAAGGAACGCCAATGGCCCTGTGACTAAGGTAAACAAGCCGTGCAAAGGCCCCTGACCAAAGCCGCTGAACATCCACGTCAGCGCAGCCAGCACCGCTGCCCCCAGGCTGAGCACATAGAGGAGACGGATGAGATGCGGCGTGACGAAGCGCTTGAAGGAGAAATCCATCAGCAGATCCAACAAAGCCCGGAGCATCGACCGAAACTCCAGCCATGAGGCTGGCGGTGCGGTGGCGCTGGCAGGAGGCGTGGGGGGAGGCGACTCGTTCATGGTCTTACTTGATCAGGCGCAGCGTGAAAGGATAGCGGTAAGCCACCCCATCGTTCGCCTTGATGGCACCGATGATCATCAATATGATCGCGGCAATGCCGATGCCGATCGCTAGGATGAAAGGCAGGATCAGCCAGATGGTGAGGATGCAGGCAAAGATGGCGATGCTGACGGTGATTTGGAAATTCAGCACTTCCTTCCCCTGCTGATCAACGAAGGGCATGGAGTCTTTTTTGATCAGCCATAGCACCAGCGGAGCCACAATGTTCAGCACCGGGATGCCTGGAACCAAACACCCGACAAAGGGCAGAAGGTGGCAGATCATCGCCATCATTTTTTCGTCTTTGCCAGGCCCGGTCACACCGTTGTTCGGTGCGCCGACGTCTTGAGGAGGTGGGGTGCTTTCCATGACGAGTCCAAGCTCTCGCATGATGAAGGCCGATGGCAAGCCGCAATCAGGGGCGATTTGAGGCCAGCTCTGACGGATCAGGAATAAATA